>NZ_JACJEI010000008.1:57549-100661 GCF_014163985.1 Pseudoalteromonas sp. SR41-4
AGCTAGAGTTATTCTTTAACAACATTCTTTGGTAGAAGAAGTTGGCTGGGATACCAGGATTTGAACCTGGGAATGCCAGGATCAAAACCTGGTGCCTTACCGCTTGGCGATATCCCAACAAAGAAATAGTTGATAGTTTTAATTCTTATCAAGAACATGGTGCGGAAGGAGAGACTTGAACTCTCACATCCTAAGATACTGGAACCTAAATCCAGCGCGTCTACCAATTCCGCCACTCCCGCATAGTCCGTATAATTATATACGTTTTTGCTGTTTATACTCGTAGCTAGAGTTATTCTTTAACAACATTCTTTGGTAGAAGAAGTTGGCTGGGATACCAGGATTTGAACCTGGGAATGCCAGGATCAAAACCTGGTGCCTTACCGCTTGGCGATATCCCAACAAAGAATCAATTGATAGTTTTAGTTCTTATCAAGAACATGGTGCGGAAGGAGAGACTTGAACTCTCACATCCTAAGATACTGGAACCTAAATCCAGCGCGTCTACCAATTCCGCCACTCCCGCATTATCACTTTGAATTAATCAAAGAAATGGTAGTTATTTTAAACTCTTCATTGAGTTGCAATTTAACTCTTGCAGAGCCACTTCTAAAAAAGAAATGGTGGCTAAGACGGGATTTGAACCTGTGACCCCATCATTATGAGTGATGTGCTCTAACCAGCTGAGCTACTTAGCCATTGTTGGCTGGGATACCAGGATTTGAACCTGGGAATGCCAGGATCAAAACCTGGTGCCTTACCGCTTGGCGATATCCCAACAATAACAATTGATAATTTTAATTCTTATCAAGAATATGGTGCGGAAGGAGAGACTTGAACTCTCACATCCTAAGATACTGGAACCTAAATCCAGCGCGTCTACCAATTCCGCCACTCCCGCATCGTATATACAGGTAACAACGTTTTGGAACCTTAACCCAGCGTCTAATTCAAGACAACTGCCAATTCCATCACTCCCGCATACGTTGTGTAATAAAACACTAGGTAGTTATTTTAAACTCTTCATTGAGCAACAAAAAATAATGGTGGCTAAGACGGGATTTGAACCTGTGACCCCATCATTATGAGTGATGTGCTCTAACCAGCTGAGCTACTTAGCCATCTTTTTTTGTTAGCACTTCATCGCTGAGTGCGGGGCGTATTATGCTGATATGACCCAAATCCGTCAACACCTTTTTTGCAAAAAAACACGTATCTTGGTTTGTTTGCGGGAAAAATAGGCTAACAGGCTAAATTTTAATAAAAATGGTGTTTTTTTAACTGCTTTATTGTGACTTATTCACAACAGCTGATATTTAATGATAGTGCAAAAATAAAAAAGGCTCGTAAAAACGAGCCTTTAAAAATCACTAAAGGTGATAGGTCACACTGGGATGGTGTTAAACATTGAACAAGAAGTTCATTACATCGCCATCTTTAACTATGTATTCTTTGCCTTCTTGGCGCATCTTACCTGCTTCTTTTGCACCACTTTCACCTTTATAGGCGATGTAGTCATCAAAAGCGATGGTCTGTGCACGGATAAAGCCACGCTCAAAGTCAGTGTGGATTTTACCTGCAGCTTGTGGCGCAGTTGCACCTACTGGGATTGTCCATGCACGTACTTCTTTTACACCTGCAGTAAAGTAGGTTTGTAAATGAAGTAACTCATAACCACCACGGATCACTAGATTCAAACCTGGCTCATCCAGACCAAGATCGGCCATAAACTCAAGTTTATCTTCTTCATCTAGTTCCGAAAGCTCAGATTCAATCGCGGCACATACAGGCACAACAACAGCATCTTCAGCAGCAGCAATTTCGCGTACACGGTCAAGATATGGGTTATTTTCAAAACCATCTTCAGCTACGTTAGCAATGTACATAGTTGGTTTGATTGTTAAGAAGTTAACAGAGCTAATAGCCGCTTTTTCTTCTTTAGTTAATGCTAAAGAACGTAAAGTTAAGCCTTCATCAAGGTGTACTTTTACTTTTTCAAGTACGGCATTTTGTTCTTTTGCGTCTTTATCGCCACCTTTGGCTTTTTTCGCGTTACGGAAAAGGGCTTTTTCAGCGCTATCCATATCAGCAAGTACTAACTCGGTGTTGATCACATCAATATCATCAGCAGGATCAATGGTACCTGCAACGTGAATGATGTTGTCATCTTCAAAGCAGCGCACTACGTGGCCAATTGCATCGGTTTCACGAATGTTAGCTAAAAACTGGTTACCAAGACCTTCCCCTTTCGATGCGCCTTTTACAAGACCCGCAATATCCACAAATTCCATACTCGTTGTAAGAATACGTTGTGGTTTTACAATCTTTGCAAGTTCGTCTAGACGAGGATCTGGCACCGGTACCACGCCCGTATTTGGCTCGATGGTACAAAAAGGAAAGTTAGCGGCTTCAATACCCGCTTTGGTTAATGCATTGAAAAGTGTTGATTTACCAACATTAGGCAAACCGACGATGCCACATTTGAAACCCATAGTTAAGATACCTTGTTTAGATCCGCTTAACCAATTATGGCTTAAACGAATGTAGTCTGTTTTGTGCTTTTAACACACCGTCTTTTGCAAGTATTTCCATACAACGAACTGCTTCATCTACTGCGGCATCCATTTTCTCTTGGTCTTCTTTGGCTGCTTTTCCAAGCACCCATCCGGTCACCATTTCACGGTGTCCTGGATGACCTATGCCAACGCGCAAACGCATGAAATCTTTTTGATTTGCCATCTTTGCAATAATGTCTTTTAAACCATTATGGCCACCGTGTCCGCCACCTTTTTTTAATTTGGCAACACCGGGTTCTAAATCCATTTCGTCATGGGCAACTAGGATGCTCTCAACAGGAATTTTGAAAAAGTTGGCTAAACTACCGACAGCTTTACCACTTAAATTCATATAAGTAGTAGGGATCAGTAATTTGAATTCTTGACCTTGGATGATCACTTTGCCGGTAAGGCCGTGATACTTAGGATCGTGTTTTAGCGTACAGTTGTAGCGTGCAGCGAGTTGCTCGATGAACCAAGCACCTGCATTGTGGCGTGTGTTTGCGTATTCGGGGCCTGGATTAGCCAGGCCCACAAGCATTTGAATAGAATTCAAGGTGCAAACCTTAAAATTTATTCTGCAGCTTCGTCTTCAACTGGCGCAGCTTTGTTAGCTTTGATAGTTACGATAGACTGGTCGTGATCAGCACCTTTCGCTAAATCAACAGATGAAACACCTGCTGGAAGTTTAACGTCAGAGATGTGTATTGAGTCACCAGCAACTAGGCCAGCTACGTCAACTTCTACGAATTCAGGAAGTGACTTAGGAAGACACGTGATTTCGATTTCTGTTAATTGGTGAACTACAGTGTTACCCGCTTTAGTTACCGCTTCTTCACCGATGAAGTGAACTGGTACTTTAGTGTTAAGTTTGTGAGTAGCATCTACACGTTGGAAATCAAGGTGAGTGATTTTAGGCTTGAACGGGTGACGTTGGATATCTTTAAGGATAGCTTCAACTTTTTCACCAGCGATATCAAGAGTAAGGATGTGAGTGTAAAAACCTTCACTTTCTTGTGCTTTGATAATATCTTTGTGTTCAAAAGTAAGTGATGCAGCTTCTTTGTCAGCACCGTAAAGGATCGCAGGGATTTTATCTTCACGACGTAGGCGGCGGCTCGCACCTGTACCCGTAGCTGTGCGTAATTCTGCATTAAATGTATATGTTTCGTTAGACATGATGTCTCCAATAATTAAATAGTGTAGGGCCTTTGCGACCAAGGTCCCTAGCCAAAAGGCGCGCTATCATACCACCGCGACTAATTAAAAGAAACACGATACATAAAAAAAGCGCCAACGAGGCGCTTTATTACATCAGGATATTTTAACTAAACCAAGTTTAGTGTTCGAACATCGCTGAAATAGATTCTTCATTGCTGATACGGCGAATTGTTTCAGCTAGCATGTCTGCAAGTGTTAACACTTTAATTTTATCAATTGCTTTTAATTCAGCAGACAGTGGAATTGAGTCAGTTACAATCACTTCATCAATTACTGAGTTACGAATGTTTTCTAATGCTTGGCCAGAAAGTACAGGGTGAGTAGCGTAAGCGAATACTCGCTTAGCACCGTGTTCTTTAAGTGCTTCAGCTGCTTTACATAAGGTACCGCCAGTATCGATCATATCATCAACGATGATACAGTCACGGCCTTCAACGTCACCAATAATGTGCATTACTTGAGAAACATTCGCTTGTGGGCGACGCTTATCAATAATGGCAAGATCGGTATCGTTTAATAACTTAGCAATAGCACGGGCACGAACTACACCGCCGATATCAGGTGATACAACAACAACATCATCAAATTGACGCTCTTTCATATCTTCAAGTAGCACTGGGCTACCGAACACATTATCAACTGGTACATCAAAGAAGCCTTGGATTTGCTCAGCGTGTAAATCAACCGTTAGAACTCGGTCAACACCTACACTTGATAAGAAATCGGCAACAACTTTTGCTGTGATTGGTACGCGAGCAGAGCGCACGCGGCGATCTTGACGTGCATAACCAAAATAAGGAATGACGGCTGTTATACGACCTGCAGATGCACGACGTAAGGCATCAACCATTACAATAAGCTCCATCAAGTTATCGTTAGTAGGGGCACAGGTTGATTGCACAATAAAAACATCCGAGCCACGAACATTTTCATTAATTTGAACACTGATCTCACCGTCGCTAAAACGGCCAACAACAGCATCGCCAACTTCAATATATAAACGTTTTGCAACTTTTTGAGCTAACTCAGGTGTTGCGTTACCAGCGAAGAGCTTCATGTCAGGCACGGTAGGGTTCCTCAGGCACTGAATTTTTGGACTAATAAGCGATAAAAAAAGTATAGCTTATTAACTTAAACTTTATTTACTTGTACGTTACTTCATTGCTTCAATGTATAGCGTCCAACTGCGTATGAGCAGGAGAGATATTAACGCTGCTGGCAATAAAACCGTCCCAGTTATGGGGGAGATTTTCAAGAACATGTTGCGCTTCTTTTTGCGTGGCAAATTCAACAAAACAGCATGAACCTGTGCCAGTCATCTTCGACGGAGCGTATTTTAGCAACCACTGGAGGGTCTTTTCAACCTCAGGGCAGAGCTTTTTAACTAAAGGCTCGCAATCGTTGGCTAATGTTTGTTGCTGCCAGTGGCCTTTTAGCTTCGGTGTATTGCGTTTTAAATCTGGGTGAGTAAAAATTTTCGCGGTGCTGACATGTTCACTTGGATGCACTACACAATACCATTTTGACGGCAGCTCTACATTCACTAACTTCTCGCCAATGCCTTGAGCTAGGGCGCTTTTGCCGTTAATGAACACCGGCACATCTGCGCCTAACTGCACGCCAAGCGCTGCTAATTCAGATAGTGATAACTGGCATTGCCATAATTTATTAAGCGCTAAAAGTGTGCTGGCCGCATCTGAAGAACCACCACCAACGCCGCCTCCCATGGGTAATATTTTAGTTAAATTTATTTTTGCGCCAAAAAGGGAATTTGTGTGTTTTTGTAATAAAACGGCCGCTTTATAGATCAAATTATCTTTTAGGGGGATATCGGTGGTGTCACCAGTGACTTCAATTTCAGTTGTTTCAGTCAAAGTAAATGTGAGTTGATCGCCATAATTTAAAAAAGTAAATAAGGTTTCCAGTTCATGATAGCCATCTTCACGACGGCCATTAATGTGTAAAAATAAATTGAGTTTGGCAGGAGCCAATAACGAAAATGAAGTCATAGTGTGCGTAGTCATGTTAGTTAAAGTGCCACTCGTAAAGTTGAATTTTTATTTTAATATCTTGGTGTTTTAACGTGAGCTTTTTAGGTAACCAAAATCCGGCGTATTGTTGGTAATCAGCATAGCTTATTTGCCATTGATCGCCATCGGGTGCGTGCCAAGTTACATTTTTTGCTCGGCCTAGTTCATCAACTTGCAAACTTGGATCGTCAACAGTGCCTTTTAACCAATTATCGGCGCTGTCCATCGGTATATTAAAACCAGTGAGCCTAGCAAGCAGGCGCGATGCATTAATGTCATGGTAAATGTGATCATCGTATTCAAGTTCAGCGCCGTTAGTATTTTGTGTTAATGCTAAAACACGGGTACCGATAAAACTCGTTAAAATAAGTTGGTTTAACTGTTCTTGTTGTTGCCAATTTAAGTTTGCTGATTGGCGTTCATCTGGACTAATAAAAGCCAGTTTTCCTTCAACTTGCCAATTGGTTTGTTGTGATAATTGCGACTTCCAATCGTCATAAAGAGCTGTTTGAGGGCTAATTTGCTGCGCACAACCACTTAAAAATAAAAAAAATATGAGTAAAATCAAATATAGTCGAATCAAATGTCGTTCCTTACTTTCCATATTCCGCTGATTTTTGGTAAAATTATCGTCTTTCGAGCACGGCTTAGCAATATTTGGCACATATGACCATAGTAGCACTTGGTATTAATCATAAAACCGCATCTGTAGAATTACGCGAAAAGGTTGCCTTTTCGCCTGAGCAATTGTCAGAAGCATTACAGCAACTGAGCGATCACGATCAGTTTAATGAAGCGGTTATTGTGTCCACATGTAACCGAACAGAAATCTATTGTAGCCTCGCTCAGCAAAATTCCCAAATACTGTTGCAATGGTTAGCTAGTTTCCACGGTTTGGATGAATACGAACTGAGCAGTAATGTATATTGTCATCAAGATAATGATGCTATCAATCATTTAATGCGTGTGTCATGTGGCCTAGATTCTCTGGTGCTAGGTGAACCGCAAATTCTTGGTCAGATAAAGCAAGCTTATAATAGCGCCAAAAATCACAATTCGGTGAGTGTGGTATTTGACCGGTTATTTCAAAAAACCTTTTCGGTAGCAAAACAAGTAAGAACGGAAACCGATATAGGCGCCAGTGCGGTGTCTGTTGCTTATGCTGCGGTTAATTTAGCTAAACATATATATGGCAAGTTAGATAAAACCAAAGTGCTATTAATTGGTGCCGGGGAAACAATTGAGCTGGTAGCGAAACATCTATATCAAAATGAACCACAACAGATCACCGTGGCGAATCGCACCATAGAGCGTGCACGCCTACTGGCAGAAGATGTTAATGCCGACGTTATTGCGTTAGCGCAGTTACCTGAACGCTTACATCAGGCGGATATAGTGATCAGTTCGACAGCAAGTACTTTGCCAATTATTGGTAAAGGGGTAGTTGAACAAGCGCTAAAACAACGCCGTAATAAGCCAATGTTATTTATTGATATTGCAGTACCGCGCGATATTGAAAGCCAAGTTGGTGAATTAGATGCGGCCTATTTGTATTCGGTTGATGACTTACAGGCAATAGTAAGCGAAAATATCGCTTCAAGAGAACAAGCCGCCGATGAAGCGCAAGTGATTATTACCCAGCGCTGTGCGGAATTTGTGATGTGGATGCGTTCACTCGACTCTGTCGATCTGATCCGTTCTTATCGCCAAGATGTACACGATATTAAGTCTGAGCTGGTTGATAAGGCAATAAGCCAATTAAATACCGGTAAAGACGCAGAAAAAATTATTTTAGAGCTGGCCAACAAGTTAACCAACCGCCTAATGCACGCGCCTACCCGTGCAATTCAAGATGCGGCTAAAAAAGGTGAAGTTGCTCAGTTAAGCCAATTAAAGAAAATGTTAGGTATTGATCAGGAATAGCAGTTACATGAAAGAGTCCGTTTATCGTAAGTTAGAAACCTTAGTAGAGCGTTATGAAGAAGTACAAGCGCTGCTAAGTGATCCGTCAGTTATTAGCGACCAAAATCGTTTTCGTGCGCTTTCAAAAGAATATTCTGAGTTGGAAGAAATTGTAAAAGCATTTTTAGGCTATCAGCAAACACAAGATGATGTTGCTACAGCAGAAGAAATGCTAAAGGATTCGGATCCTGATATGCGTGAGATGGCGCAAGAAGAATACAAAGAAGCCAAAGCGCAAATCCTTGCTATCGAAGATCAAATACAAGTGTTGATGCTACCAAAAGATCCGCGCGACAATAATAATGTGTTTTTAGAAGTACGTGCCGGCACGGGGGGCGATGAAGCAGCCATTTTTGCTGGTGATTTATTCCGTATGTATACCCGTTATGCTGAAACTAAAAAGTGGAAAGTAGAGATTGTGAGCACCAATGAAGGTGAGCACGGTGGTTACAAAGAAGTCATTGCTAACATTAGTGGTGAAGGCGTGTATGGGCAATTGAAGTTTGAATCTGGTGCTCACAGGGTACAACGTGTGCCAGAAACTGAATCGCAAGGACGAGTACATACCTCTGCGTGTACTGTTGCGGTAATGGCTGAAGTGCCAGAAGCTGAAGCGATTCAAATTAATACCGCTGATATTAAAGTTGATACGTTCCGTGCCTCAGGTGCCGGTGGTCAGCACGTTAATAAAACTGACTCGGCAATTCGTATTACCCACTTACCAACAGGTGTAGTGGTTGAGTGTCAAGATGAACGTTCACAGCATAAAAATCGCGCGAAAGCGATGTCAGTGCTTGCTGCACGTTTACAACAAGCGGAAGATGAAAAACGCCACGCGGCTGAAGCATCAGAGCGTCGTAACTTAGTCGGTAGCGGTGACCGTTCGGAACGTATTCGTACTTATAACTATCCGCAAGGACGTATTACAGATCACCGTATCAACCTCACTTTATACCGTTTAAATGAGGTAGTTGCCGGCGACTTAGGTTGTGTGATTGAGCCGCTAATGCAAGAGCATCAGGCTGATTTACTAGCCGCTATGGGTGATGAGTAATCGTGACCGACACGATTGAAAGTGCTGTTTCGCGTGCTACTTTGCTGCTGCAAAGTAGCAGCGATAGTGCCAAATTAGACGCTCAAGTATTATTGCTCGACGTATTACAAAAACCACGTAGCTACTTATTTAGCTGGCCAGAACAAAAGTTAACACCGCAACAACAACAGCTATTCGAAAGTTATTGTCAACGTCGCTTAACAGGTGAGCCAGTGGCTCATATAACGGGCACACGTGAATTTTGGAGTTTGCCACTGCAGGTTAATCCCACTACGCTGATCCCCCGTCCAGATACCGAAACACTGGTTGAATATACGCTCAGTTTACCTTTACCTGTGGCCGCTAAAGTGCTTGATTTAGGCACTGGGACTGGTGCAATTGCGCTTGCACTTGCCAGCGAAATGCCACTTTGGCAAATCACAGGGGTTGATAGGGTTACTGATGCTGTAGCGCTTGCGAATACAAATAAGCAGCGGTTAGGCTTTATTAATGTAGACTTTGTGCAAAGTGATTGGTTTAGCCAAGTTACAGCACAAAAGTTTGATCTAATAGTTAGTAATCCGCCGTATATCGAATATGATGATATTCACTTAAATCAAGGTGACGTACGTTTTGAACCACTTTCTGCGTTAGTTGCCGATGATGACGGTATGGCTGATATCAAGTATATTATTACTCAAGCACGCAATTTTTTAACGTCAAATGGTTACCTTGTTATTGAGCATGGATATCAACAAAGTACTAAAGTGCATAGTTTTTTTGCACAAATGGCGTATACAAATATACTTACAGTTAAAGATTTAGCAAATAACGATCGTGTAACGCTCGCACAGTGGCCGGGATAACTATAACAATTACAGTGCGAGAGCAAAATAAACGCTTTGAGGACTCAGTATGATGGATGATTTTTTGTTTTCGGATGAACCACAAGAAGTAGAAAGTGATGTAGTTAAGGGGACATGGAAAGTCATCATTGTTGATGATGAGCCTGAGGTTCATGCCGTCACGAAACTGGCATTAAGTGATTTTGAGTTTCAAGACAAGCGTTTAGAGTTTATTAGTGCATACTCAGGGGCTGAGGCTAAAGTACAAATAGATAATAATCCCGATGCTGCAATAGTACTGCTTGATGTGGTGATGGAAACCGACGATGCAGGCTTGAAAGTCGCGCAATATATTCGTGAAGTCGCTAAAAATAATCATATACGTATTATCCTTCGTACTGGTCAACCCGGCCAAGCGCCAGAGCGCCAAGTTATTGTTAATTACGATATCAATGACTACAAATCAAAAACAGAACTTACCGCACAAAAACTATTTACTGTAGTGATGTCGAGCTTACGTTCTTATCGCGATATTTTATCGATTGAACAATCTCGTCAAGGTCTTGAAAAAATCATTAAAGCATCTCGAGATATTTTTTCAGCGCACTCACTTGATCACTTTATTGAAGGGGTGATGCAACAATTAACATCGTTGCTCGGCACCGTTGATCAAGCAATGTACGCCACCAGTTTAGTGGCAGGTAATCCACAAGATAATCAGCATAAATTAGTGGTATTTTCTGGGCGAGGCGATTTTGAACGCAGCGAAGGTAAAGCAATTGAAGAGGTCTTGAATACCGAGCAGCTATCAGCATGTAAGCAAGCATTTAGAGATAAAAACATTGTTTATAAAGACAATTATTTGTTTGCATACTGTTGCAGCGAACATAATCATAATTCAATGCTTTTTATATCTGGTATTCCACACGACTTATCGGATACACAGCGCCATTTGATTGAAATATTTTCGCAAAATGTACAGTTAGCGTATGAGAATGTGCAATTACAATCCGAGGTCGAAGCTACTCAGCAAGAGTTAGTGCTTCGTTTAAGTGAAGCTCTGGAGCAGCGTTCAACCGAAACAGGTAATCATGTTAAGCGGGTTTCGCATATATGTAATACTTTAGCACTGGCGTATGGTTTATCGAAACGTGAGGCTGACTTAGTTCGTTTAGCGTCGCCACTTCATGATGTTGGTAAGGTCGGTATTCCTGACGCTATTTTAAATAAGCCGGGTAAATTGACCTCCGAAGAGTGGGAAATCATGAAAACGCACACTCAAAAAGGTTACCTTATCTTACAAGACTCTCGTCGAGAAATCGTTAATGCGGGTGCTCAAATTGCACGTGATCACCATGAAAAATGGGATGGTTCAGGTTACCCACAAGGAAGGCAAGGACAAGACATTCATATCTTTGGCCGTATAGTGGCGCTTGCAGATGTGTACGATGCGCTGCGCCATAAACGTTGTTACAAAGAAGCGTGGACGCTTGATGATGTCGTTAATGAAATCAATCAGCAAAAAGGCAAACATTTTGAGCCTAAACTGGTCGATGCATTTAACGACAACCTAGCGGAGCTTGAAGAAATTTTAACCCGTTTTCCAGATTAAAAAATAATACCCAGTGCATTGAACTGGTGAGTTATTTAACGCATTAGAATGAGTATGTTTAATAACATTGGTACAATTTCTTTTTTAACATTAATGAGTAGTTAGGGGCATATGGATTATTTAGCAGTCAAACACACACACATGGCAATTGCAGTTTTAAGCATTGTTCTATTTTATGTACGTTCATTTTCTCGCCTCGGCAGTGGTGCAATCGCTAAAAATAAATTGGTATTTATTGGTAGTCACGCAACCGATACGTTTTTACTTATTTCAGCTTTCGCGCTGATGGCAATTGCAAAAATTAATCCACTAGAACAAACCTGGCTGCTTGAAAAGATTATTCTTGTAGTGGCGTACATTGTACTGGGTATTATTGCCAGTAAACAGCAAAAAACCAGTATAAAAATTGTGTTTTTAGTTGTTACGACTGCGGTCATTGCCTTCATTGGTAAGCTGGCGGTTGCCAAAACAGCGTTTATTTTGTAACTAAACGTGTTCAAAGGCTGCACTAAACAGTCTTTGAACGTTAATCTAGCGCGCTACGTTGGTATCTGTGTAAAAAAATAGGTAAACTAGTCATTCATTTTCTATTAAAGATGTTGCCGTATTAATGACCACCCCTTGGTTTGAAGATCAAAATGAATCCTATCAAGATGAGGCTTTTGACACATTCGTTCCCCAAGCGTTGTATCGTTGTATAAGCGCTGAAGCGAAGTGGGATCCTCAAGCTGATTTAAGTGATAGCTTTGCCACACTGAGCGACTTTGAAAATCAAGTCACCGAACTATGCCAACAATACCCTGATATTCACGAACGGTTTGATGCGTTGGTTGACATGTTTTTTACTCAGTGGTTATTTAGCGTATCCAGTTTAAAAGTCCCAGAATACACCTTAAATAGTTTTAGCTATATGCTGAGTATGCGCAGTGGTTCTGAAACAACACTGGGTATTTTATTATGCCATTTGCTGAACCATGCAGGTTTTGATGCAAATGTAACGATTAATAATAGTGAAATAAATGTCCATGTTGCTATTAGCGATGAGGAAGGTTATTTACTTGAGCCGAGTTCAGGTCAACAAAGTTGGTATATTATTCCTGAAAACGCCAGTGAAGAAAATGGTGATGAGCAAGAGCCGCTTGAGCTCATTTTTGACGAAGAAGTGTATAAGCTTTATCTAGCACAACAAAAGTGGGCCTTTATTAGCAGTAATAAATTTGGTCATGCTTTGAGCTGTGTTGAGATGCTGATGGAGCTAATAGGCGATGATCCGTACGAAAGACGCGACAGAGGCTATTTACTTAACCAGCTTGATTGTCCGAAAATGGCACGTGACGACTTACAATTTTTTATCGATGAGTGTCCAGATGATCCTGCAATTGATATTATTCAGCATCAACTTGAAGAACTCGAAGATAATCACAAAACTCACCATTAACTTTTAAGGAATTTACATGGCTGACGCCCATACTGCCCTGATCACCAATGACGCGGTTGTCTTTGGTTTATTAGCAGTAATATTAGGCTTTATTTTTAAAACATCGAACAGTCAAAATAGCGCACTGAAAAAGTTTTACAAATATGTCCCAGCATTATTACTGTGCTATTTTTTACCTTCACTATTGAATACTTTTGGCATTGTTGATGGTCATTCATCTAATGTGTACTTTGTAGCATCACGTTACTTGCTTCCGGCGTGCTTAATTTTACTGACCATTAGTATTGATTTACGTGCCATTATTAATCTTGGTCCGAAAGCATTAATTATGTTTTTAACCGGTACTGCGGGTATTGTGATCGGCGGCCCGTTGGCCATTTTGATCATGAGCGCAGTGTATCCAGAAGCAGTCGGTGGTCATGGCCCTGATGCAGTATGGCGTGGCATGACCACGATTGCTGGAAGCTGGATTGGTGGTGGTGCAAACCAAGCATCGATGAAAGAAATGTTTGAAGTTGGCGGAGATATATTCTCAGCAATGGTTACGGTAGATGTGATTGTCGCTAATTTATGGATGGCAGTATTACTGTTAATGGCTGCCAACCATAAAGCCATTGATGCGAAAACAGGCGCGGATACTAGCGCGATTGAAGAGTTAAAAAATCGCGTTGAAAAATACCAAGCCGAGCACGCACGTCTGCCAACACTCAATGATTATATGCTGATCATTGCAATTGCATTTGGTATTACCGGTCTTGCGCATTTTTGTGCAGACTTTTTAGGACCTTACTTTGGCGCTAATTTTCCATGGGCACAAGAATATAGCTTAAACAGCAAGTTCTTTTGGTTAATTGTTATTTCGACGACCATAGGTATTGCATTGTCGTTTACTAAAGTACGTCATATTGAAGCCTTTGGCGCATCTAAAGTAGCCTCCAGCTTTTTGTATATTTTAGTGGCATCAATTGGCCTTCATATGAATATTACGGCTATATTTGAATCGCCTATGTATTTCGTCATTGGCTTAATTTGGATGCTTACCCACGCCAGTTTAATGTTAATTGTGGCAAAAATAATTAAAGCGCCGCTATTTTATATGGCCGTTGGCTCACAAGCGAATGTGGGCGGTGCGGCATCGGCACCTGTGGTTGCTTCGGCATTTCACCCATCGCTTGCGCCAGTTGGGGTATTATTAGCCGTTCTGGGCTATGGCGTAGGCACGTATATGGCATATATTTGTGGTTTAATGATGCAAGCAGTTGCACCTTAAGGAATAAAAATGAACAACCATTTAATTAAAATTAATGATATTGAACTGGCAAACGAAAAACCGTTTGTATTGTTCGGTGGCATGAATGTACTTGAGTCTCGTGATTTAGCAATGCGTATCGCCGAGCATTATGTAGAAGTGACCACTAAGCTTAATATTCCTTATGTGTTTAAAGCGTCATTTGATAAAGCAAACCGTTCATCAATTAATTCATACCGTGGTCCTGGCATGGAAGAAGGCTTAAGGATTTTTGAAGAAATTAAAAAAACGTTTAATGTTCCTTTGATCACTGACGTCCATGAGCCGCATCAAGCAGCGCCTGTGGCAGAAGTGGTTGATGTGATCCAATTACCAGCATTTTTGGCGCGCCAAACAGATTTAGTGGTCGCAATGGCGAAAACGGGCGCAATTATTAATGTTAAAAAGCCACAATTTTTAGCCCCGCACGAAATGCGCCACATCATTACTAAATTTAATGAAGCGGGTAATAACAATGTTGTATTGTGCGAGCGTGGCTCAAGCTTTGGTTATAATAACTTAGTCGTTGATATGCTGGGTATGGATGACATGAAACCAATGGCTCCGGTTATTTTTGATGCCACTCATGCTTTACAACGTCCAGGTGGGCGCAGTGATTCTGCCGATGGTCGTCGTGCACAAGCGGCAGAACTTGCTCGCAGCGGCATGGCATTAGGGTTAGCGGGTTTATTTATTGAAGCGCATCCTAATCCTAATGAAGCTAAATGTGATGGCCCATGTGCACTTGCATTAAGTAAGTTGGAAGGCTATTTAAGTCAAATGAAAGCCGTGGATGATTTAGTTAAAAGCTTTGGCCCATTGGATACCAGCGCCAGCGACTTGTAATCGCAAAGCGTGATAAGAAAAGCGACGAAAGTCGCTTTTTTTATGTCTTGAATATACACTTCCTTGGCATGTGTATATAATCTTATCCATAAGAAAAACTAATTCTAAGTTTGATCACTATGTCTCGACGTGTTCCGCCACTAAACGCATTAAAAGCATTTGAAGCTGCTGCTCGGCATTTGAGTTTTACTAAAGCGGCTGAAGAGTTATACGTCACACAGGCGGCGGTAAGTCATCAAATAAAAACTTTAGAAGAGCATCTTGGCTTAAAACTATTTTTGCGAAAAAACCGTTCTTTATTACTCACCGAAGAAGGCCAAGGTTACTTTTTAGATATTAAAGAAATATTTACTCAGCTAATTGATGCTACCGAAAAGCTATTAGCCCGTGGTGCAAAAGGCTCATTAACCGTGAGTTTAACGCCCAGCTTTGCTATTCAATGGTTAGTGCCACGCTTGAGCTTATTTAACGAACTGCACCCTGAGATAGATGTACGAATAAAAGCCCAAGATCAAGACGAAAACTCACTCACCGATGATGTTGATGTGGCTATTTATTATGGCCGTGGTCATTGGAGTGGCGTGCAAACGCATAAACTGCATACCGAATACTTAGTACCTTTGTGTAGCCCCATGCTATTAACAGGGCCAAAGCCGCTGGATCAGCCAAGTGATTTGGCAAACCATACTTTATTACACGATACCACCCGTAAGAACTGGAAAACGTGGATGAAAACCGCCGGTGTTCGTAATGTGCAAGTAAACCAAGGACCTATATTTAGCCACTCATCAATGGTGTTGCAAGCAGCAGTGCATGGTCAAGGTGTTGCTATTGGTAACAGTGTGCTTGCTAAACCTGATATTGATGCAGGACGTTTAGTTATTCCGTTTAACCACAGTTTAGAAAGTAAAAATGCGTACTATTTAGTAAGTCGTGAAACGCAATCTGAATTAGGCAAAATAGTATCGTTTAAGCAGTGGATGCTGAGTTTAGTTGAACAAGAGCAAGAGTATTAATATGACTATCGAATGGATTAAAAGTGACCAACAACCCGCTTTGGCACAATTTATTTTTGCCCATGGTGCTGGAGCCGCTAGTGATTCAGGATTTATGCAGAAAATGGCAAGCTTGCTGGCAGAGCAAGGTATTGATGTTGGCTTATTTGACTTTGAATATATGCAAATAGCCAAGCAAACCAATAAGCGTCGCCCGCCAGATCGTGCGCCTAAATTACTGCAATACTTTGCACATATATTAACCTTTGTACAGCCAAGCTTACCGTTATTTATTGGTGGCAAGTCAATGGGCGGGCGGATGGCATCAATGCTTGTCAGTGAAGAGCGAGTAACAATGCCTACAATTTCAGGCGTATTGGCATTTGGCTATCCATTTCATCCACCAGGCAAGCCTGATAAATTACGCATTGATCATTTTGGTAAAATACCATGCCCGTTTATGGTGCTCCAAGGCGAGCGCGATACATTTGGTACCCGTGACGAATTAACACAGCTACAACTGGATAAACGCCCAGAGTTTGTGTGGCTAGCTGATGGCGATCATTCCTTAAAACCACGCAAACGCAGTGGCTTTACAGAGTTAGGTAATGTGCAAACTGCCGCTGAGCACGCTGCTAGTTTTATCAAACAGCATATTTAAAGGCATCTTTAGCAGGAAAAAAATCATGATTAAACTATTTTTAATGACTGGCAGTTTATTTTGCATGCTATCAGTGGTGTTGGGCGCCTTTGCGGCTCATGGTTTAAAAAGCCGTGTTTCTGAATATGCTATTGGCGTATTTAAAACTGCGGCAGAGTATCAGATGGTGCATGGCCTTGCGTTAATTGCGATTGCCATTTTAATAAAATGGGGAATTAACCTCACATCGGCTGGTTGGTTTATTATTGCTGGTATTTTTTTGTTTAGTGGCAGTTTATATTTATTAGCAATCACCGGTTATAAGTGGCTTGGCCCCATCACACCCGTTGGTGGTTTATGTTTTATTATTGGTTGGACTATTTTATTAGTGCAAGTAGCACGGTTTAAATTTTAATAGAGAATATCGCTCAAAAGAGCAATTAAAGGGTTTTTATGTCAAGTGTAGTGATTTACTGCCGTAGTGGTTTTGAAAATGATGCCGCTGCAGAAATAACATTTCATGCCGCAGAGCAAGGTTTTGCTGGGTATGTAAAAGCAAAGCCAAATACCGGCTATGTTATTTACGAATGTTTTGAAGCGCAGCATAGTGATGAAATCATCAAAAAGGTTGATTTCAAAAATATGGTATTTGCCCGTCAGTGGTTTGCCGGCACTTTACTTGAAAACATGCCCGTCGAAGATCGTGTTGGCGAAATAGTAAAAGCAGCGGTCGATTTTCCACTTTGCTCAGAGCTACGGGTAGAAACACCCGATACCAATGAAGGCAAAGAGTTGTTAACTTTCTGCAAAAAAATCTCTACCCCACTTAAAAAGGCTTTAGAGAAACAAAACACCGTGTTACGCGAACCTAAAGCCAATCGCCCCGTAATGCACATCATGTTTTTAACTAATAACACCGCGTTTGTCGGTCATTCATATAGTTATAATAATTCCCCATTTTTTATGGGAATATTACGACTAAGAATGCCAAGTGATGCACCGAGTCGCTCGACCTTAAAACTGGATGAAGCGTTTAATGTGTTTATTGCGGAAAAAGATCGTGAAGCGCGGGTTCAAGCCGGTATGCGCAGTGTTGACTTAGGTGCCTGCCCAGGTGGTTGGACGTATCAACTAGTGCGTCGCGGTATGTTTGTTAGCGCCATTGATAACGGCCCAATGAATGATGATTTAATGCAAACAGGTCAAGTTAAGCACTTCCGTGTTGATGGTTTTAAATACCGCCCTGAGAAAAGAAATATTACTTGGTTAGTATGCGATATGGTAGAAAAACCAACCAAAGTAACCAGTCTTATGATTGATTGGGCGGTCAACGCATACGCGAAAGAACTTATCTTTAACTTAAAGCTGCCAATGAAAAAGCGCTTTGACAGTGTGTATGAGTGCTTAACGATGATCAAAGAAGAGCTTAATAAATACGGTATAAGCTATGAATTACAAGCTAAGCATCTTTATCACGATAGGGAAGAAGTAACTGTTCATTTGAACGTCACTAAAGTGCCACAAAGTCTATATAGTTAATAAGCTTGCAAAGTTTAGATATATAAAAGCACAGCATTAGCTGTGCTTTTACGTTATGGCGTAAGTCTGCACTAACATAGCATTGCAAGTTACAGCATATAACGCGTAATATAGGGGTTATGGAGAATTAGTTAAGTTGCGGCATGAGTGCACTGCATTATAAAAGGTAAATATAAATGTACAAAAACCAAAAAGTAATCTTGCGATTACGCGCTAACATTCCATCGTTTGAATGTGTTGAAGGTTGCCATGATTGCTGCGGTCCAGTGACAACATCATCTGAAGAAATGTCGCGATTACCGGTAAAAAGCGATGCAGAGCACGAAGCGGCATTAAATGAATTTAATTGTGTACACTTAGGTCCAAAGGGATGCACTGTATATGATGAACGGCCATTAATTTGTCGTTTGTTTGGCACAACTCCAAGGATGCCATGCCCAAATGATCGCGCTCCAGAGCAGCCAGTTGATCCTAAAATTGAGCGCGAAGTGCATCATTTCATTGCTAATACACGGCAAGTTTTAGTGTAAAAAGTGCTGCAAATAGGGGACTTAATAATGGCTTATATTGTCGTCCCCTCTGAGCTTTTTATTCGCGGTAGTTAGGGCGGTATTGATCAACCCACAAGCGAGTTGCGCCGCACACAGCGACAGGCATAACAATTAAATTCACGATAGGAATGGCTGTAAGCAACAATACTGCTAAGCCGAATCCATACGAGAGAGTTTGTTTTTGTTTTAAGTCTTCTTTCATTTCTTTAAAGCAAATTTTGTGATTATCAAACGGATAATCTTTGTATTGCACGGCATACATCCAACAGGTAAACATCACCCATAACACTTGGCCGATAACAGGTAATATCCATAGCAAGATAAAAAAGCCAATGGCACGTGGTAGGTAATAGCACAACTTAGTCCACTCACGGCCAAGCATTCGTGGCACATCTTTCACTATCTCCGCTAAGCCATCATCATTAATTTTTTGCCCGGTTAAATACAGCTCTACTTTTTCACTGAGTAAGCCATTAAAGGGCGCGGCAATGAAATTAGTGATCACCGAAAACAGCATACTGTAGCTAAATAAAATCACTAATACTGCAATAGGCCACATCAGCCACTCCAGCCAACTTAACCATGTTGGTAATAGATCATTTAAATAAGCAAACCCATCGGTAAGCCAGCCATATAAAAAGAATAATGAGCTACCAAAAAGCACGATATTGATTAATAAAGGAATAAATACAAATCGCTTCAAGCCTTTTTGGGTAATTAATTTGAAGCCCGAAAAAAAATATTCCATACCTTGTGTAAACTGCACGCTAAAACCTCTGATCATATCGACATTGCCCTCAGTATAAATTGCTCAGATATTTTGAACAGTATTTTTGCGTAACAAAGTGTTTAATATCTAATGAGCAATAGAGTGTATGGTCTAAAAAGCATTATCTTTATATTGATAGAAAAATCGGAGTTACTGATTGAATCGCAACAAACACTGGGATATGGTTTATATATCAACAATAATAAATTAAACGAGAGATGTTATCGGCTCGTTTATTACGCAGGAAGCTTTAAATGACTATGAAAAAGTTATATCTGTTTGCATTGTTACTAATGCCGCTGGTAAGTCAGGCTGATGTTACTGATTTGCAAAGTAAAATGATGCGTTTAGATACAGGACTTTTTGATTCTTTTAATCATTGTAATAACCCAGTACAACTTGCTAAGCACGCGAGCTACTTCGCGGAAGGTGTTGAGTTTTATCATGATAACGGTGGAGTTACCTGGGATCGCAATTCCATGATAGCTAATACTAAACAATATGCATGTGGCAAGTATACGCGGGAGTTGGTCAGCGGCACGTTTGAAGTGTTTACCATTAAAGATTTTGGTGTGATGACCAAAGGAACTCACATATTTTGTCAAAATGGCGGCTATAAATGTGACGGTAAAGCTGATTTTGTGATGCTTTGGCATGACTTAGGCGACAAATTAGAAATTACTCGAGTATTGAGTTATGGGCACCGTAGTAATATGGATAATAAATAAGGGAGCTTGCGGTTAAACTACCGCTTAACTTTGTTGTTGCTCTGTGGGTGATGCTGTCATTTAGGTATATACTAACGGCCTTTTAAAAATGAGTGACGTTAGATGTCTAAGATATTTATTATCGGTCTACCTCGAACCGGCACCACGAGCATCAGTGTTGCGTTGTTAGAAATGGGCTTGTTGGTTGCGCATACCGCGTTTACTAAAAAAGCGTTTGAAATAGCTGATGCTATATCTGACGCACCGTGTTTTAGTGACTATATGCATTTAGACGGGTTATTTCCTGGTGCTAAGTTTATTTATTTAAACCGAGACCTAAAAGCATGGTTGCCATCCATCACGATGCTGCTTGAAAAAATGGCGCCACATCTTGATCTTAAAACAGGGCACTTTAGCCCGGTTCTAAAGCGCAGCTTTCATCAAACGTTTCCCTCTATTTACCCGTTGAGTGAGCGCGAGTTAGCAGATTGCTATACTAAACATCAACACGCAGTGTTTCATTATTTTAAAGACCGTGATGATTTTTTATCGCTTGATGTAAGCGAACCTGGCGGCCTGTTGAAGCTAAAACAGTTTTTGGGAATGTCGCCTGAGGGCGATACTGACTTTGCGAAATTAAATGTTGGCCGTAATGTGGCAAACTGGCGTGAGTATAAACATCCTAATAAGGTGAATGCCAACTTAGCCGGAGCAGAGCATCGCAAGTTCTTTGACTACAGTTGATTGATTTAGAATTAGTCAGTTTTGGGCTCTTTACTATCAGCTGAACTGTGAATATTACCACTACTAAAAAAACTAAGCTTGGCGATTAAATCAGGAACTAGTCGCTCGCTATTATAATCATAAATTTTATTCATTTGTTTTACGTGAAATGCATCTTCTATCCGAGCAATATTATTTATTGCCCATGCCTCAACCGAATCTGAGCGAGTAAACTGCTCAGGCATTTTTTCCTTATCATCAAGTAGTGTTTGCCATAATTCGTTTTGGATCTGCGCTGGACTCCCTGTGAATTGCTCTAGCGCATCGTTTATCCAGCCCATGCCAATGTCGTTATAGGCGTTTAAGATATTGCTATAAAGCTCACGTCTATTAGAGTCAGAGCTAATATTGTCTTGTTGTGCAACAAACTTACCATTATCCATTTGGTAATACTGCTTATTGGCTTGATAATTAGTTTGCAGTGCAAGGTAACTAAATAAGTTAGGTTCACGGTCTTTATCAACTTCATTGAACATTGCCAATACATCATCCGTTTGATGGTTTTTAACTAAGCTAATCATGTCGATGATACCACTGCTTTGTGTAAGCGTACTGTCAGATAAGTGGTCATTTAACTGCATAAGTTGATCTTCGCTGAGGTTTTTTTCTATTAATAAATTGGTGTAGTCATTTGCCAATTCATATTTTGCACTGTTAGCCTTATAGTTTGATTTAAACCAGTTTATGGTTTCAGGCATACTGATCATTTCGACTCTTTCATTACCATGCTCATTTTCACCTAATGGTGACACCGGCTTCTTATAATCATTCCCTTGTTGTAATAATTTATCCATTGTTGCGAGGGTACTGCTCAAGGCATCATCTGACAGTTTGCTTAAAGCTGAAATTAACTGTGCACTGCTGTTGTTGTTTTCTGTGCCAAAGTGATAGCTAGATGTTGTAACAACAAATTGACTAAATACAGCAAGCTCTTCATCACTCATTTTTTGCACCAAATCAAGTAGTTCTTGTGTTGGTTTTAGGTGTTGGAACATAAATTTATGTTCACCTTCAAGCCGGTCTACTTGATCTAAAAAAGCATTTATATCATCGGGATCTGTAAAGTCACCATAGCGATAGGTCGGCTCTTTAATCGGTTCACCTATGTTAATGGTGGTGCTAGAGGTGACTTTATAACGGTTCATACCAATGTAAGAAGAGGGGGTGTAATCTTGATTAAGTTTGCGGCCTTTGAATGGATCATAAAGGGGCGTACTTGCTGCGTCTTCGAGCGTTGAAAGGAGGTCTTGTGGTTCGACAAGAGAAGCGGCGGCTTTAAACTCCGTGGCGCGATTGGCCGACACCGTTTGCAAAGCTATTTGCTGCGCTTGACCAAGATTGGGGAGTTTCATTGTTATTCCTTTAACGTTAACTTAGCTATTTATCGACGCAGGGCGTTAAAGCTTTAGTCGTTAATTTATTTTTTAACCCGTATTTTTATAAAAGTCGCTAACGTTTAACACCACAGCAAACTATTATCTTGACGTGTTTGCTACTTTTTAGAAAATAGCTAAATGCTGTTATTTTGACATACGACAAAGTCGTGACTAATAAGACAGCAAATAAATGAAAAATCCATAGTTCTGGGTTGTTCATTTGCAACAATTCGGTATAGTTTGTTATCAAACAATAAATATAATTAGAGCTTTTATGCAGTTAGTCGACTTAACCCCTGATGATCCGGATGTGATTAATGTTTTTTCTGATATCGATAGGCTTATAAATTCTCTGTACCCAGTAGCCACGGCGCAATCGCTGTCGGTGAGTGAGCTTGGTCAAGCTAATGTGTACGCCATTGGCTTAAAAAGCGAGGAGGGTATTGTTGCATGTGGTGCGATTGTCAGACAGTTCGACACAGTACCTTATGGTGAAATACGCCGTCTATATGTCAAACCAAGTCATCGTGGTAAAGGCTTGTCTCGGCGTATAATGCAAATTTTATTGCATCATGCTGGCGAAGAAGAGATCCCTTTGATCCGCTTAGAAACAGGCCCGAAACAGGCTGAATCGATTAGTCTGTATGAAAATTTAGGTTTTAAACGCTGTGCAAGTTTTGGTAATTATACCGATAATCCACATAGCTTGTTTATGGAGTTAGGGCTCAGTCAATAAGGCTAATTAGTGGCTAGAAACTGCCTACGCTTTGTGTTTTAGTTTTTGAGTACTTCATCGATTTAATCTCCTACACAACTACGGCTTATACACGGATATAAGTCGACATTTATATGCTTAAATGGCCTTGGTCAGCGCCACTTTTATCATTGAGAGTCACGTTTTCGGCTAACTTTTATATATATATTCCCTTTTAAGCCTTCTATTTTTTATACTAAAGACTCCAGTGCCCAACAAATAAAAGGGCCGTTGTTATCAACACTAAAACTCACTCGTTACGAGCAAAAATACTTGTTGGACTTGATAAGCTATTTTTCCTTTAATGCGCGCAACAGCCGCAAGGCATTCATCAAATAAAAGAGAAAGATAAATGAAAGAGACAACATCACTAGAACAAGCTCGCACGAGTTACAATGTTCGTCATTGGAGCCAAGGTTTTTTTGGTATTAATGATCAAGGTGATGTGTATGTTGCGCCCAAGGCTGATGCCCCAGAGCAAACCATCGCACTTATTGATATTGCAAAACAACTTGAAGATAAAGGCTTGAGTTTACCTGCGTTGGTTCGTTTTCCACAAATTTTGCATCACCGCGTGCACAGCTTATGTGCTGCATTTAATACTGCGATTGAAAGCTATGGTTATCCAAAAGATTACTTGCTTGTTTATCCAATTAAAGTAAACCAACAGCGCGAAGTGGTCGAAGAAATTGTTGCAAGCCAAGCGAACGTAGAAAAGAAGCAACTAGGTTTAGAGGCGGGCAGTAAGCCTGAGCTATTAACAGTATTGGCATTAGCTGAAAAAACCAGTGCAGTGATTGTGTGTAATGGCTACAAAGACAAAGAATATGTGCGCTTAGCATTAATTGGCGAAAAGTTAGGCCATAAAGTGTACATCGTACTTGAGAAACTGTCTGAGCTGGACATGGTACTAAGCCAAGCTAAAGAGCTGAACGTAAAACCGCGTATTGGTATTCGCGTGCGCTTAGCGTCGCAGGGTAAAGGAAAATGGCAAGCTAGCGGCGGTGAAAAATCAAAATTTGGTTTATCCGCTTCACAAGTATTACATGTTGTTAATCGTTTAAAAGAGACTGATCAACTTGATTTAGTTCAGTTGGTGCATTTTCACTTAGGCTCGCAAATGGCGAATATTCGCGATGTGCGTTTAGGTGTTAGCGAAGCGGCGCGTTTTTATTGTGAACTACGCAAACTCGGTGCACAAATTGAATGTTTAGATGTCGGTGGCGGTTTAGCGGTTGATTACGACGGTACACGGAGCCAGTCTCACAACTCGATGAACTATAGCTTAGCTGAGTATGCAAATAATATTGTCTACACCATTGGTGATATTTGTAAGCAGTACGAGCAACCATTCCCGACTATTATTTCTGAGTCTGGGCGTGCATTAACAGCGCATCATGCAGTGCTTATCTCTAATGTGATTGGCACTGAAAGTTATGAGCCTGAAGAAATTCAAGCGCCAGCAGATGACGCGCCATTATTGCTTAATAACATGTGGCTGTCGTGGCAGCAACTTCATGTGCTGACAGACGACCGTGCATTAATTGAGATATATCATGATAGCCAAGGTGATTTAGCTGAAGCACATAACCAGTTTGCGATGGGATTATTAGATTTAACTCAACGCGCCTGGGCTGAGCAAATAAATTTACGTGTGTGTTATGAGCTTAATAAACACATGGATAACAAAAACCGTTTTCATCGCCCGATAATAGATGAACTTAATGCCCGTTTAGCGGATAAGTTTTTTGTTAATTTCTCATTGTTTCAGTCATTGCCTGATGCGTGGGGAATCGACCAAGTATTTCCGGTATTGCCATTAAGTGGCTTAACTGAGGCACCACAAAGACGCGCAGTATTGTTAGATATTACCTGTGACTCTGACGGTGCACTAGATCATTACGTTGATGGGCAAGGCATTGAGAGTACCTTACCAGTGCCGGCATTTAGTGCTGAAAAACCCTATTTAATGGGCTTTTTCTTAGTGGGGGCATACCAAGAAATTTTAGGTGACATGCATAACCTATTTGGCGACACCCACAGTGCAATGGTACACATGGATGAGCAAGGCGACGCAAGCATTGTAGAAATAAACCAAGGTGACACTGTAGCTGACATGATGCGCTATGTTCATCTTGATGTAGAAGGTTTTCAATCATCGTACGCACAGCTAGTGGCTGCAAAATTACCAGCAGATGAGCAGCAAAGTGTGCTTGATGAATTGCAAGCAGGTTTAGACGGTTATACTTATTTAGAAGAGCTTTAATATGACCACTTTGTTTGATCATCCAGATCACTCATTGTATTCCAATGGCATGACGTTCTTACGTCAGCCAATGGTACAAAATATTACTGACATCAATGCTGATGTTGTGGTGTTAGGTTTGCCATTTGATATGGCAACTTCAGGACGTCCAGGTGCGCGTTTAGGCCCTGATGCGATTCGTCGTGCATCAGTGCATTTAGCATGGGAAGAAACAAAATACCCATGGACGTTCAAATTGTTCGAACGCCTAAAACTGGCTGATGCTGGAGATTTTACTTACCCTGTCGGTGACGCTGAATACTTTACCGCTAAGCTTGAACAAGCTGCGACGGGTATTTTAAGCCAAGGTAAAGCAATTTTAGGTTTAGGGGGCGATCACTTTGTAACCTTACCGTTGTTACGTGCTCACGCTAAGCGCTTTGGTAAAATGGCGTTGGTGCATTTTGATGCCCATACTGATACTTATAGTAATGGCTCACGCTACGATCACGGGACCATGTTTTACCATGCGCCGATGGAAGGGCTGATTGATGTTGATCATAGTATCCAAATTGGTATTCGTACTGATTTTGATCAAAGCAAACACGAGTTTGCAGTGATTGATGCGATGGCCGCCAATGATTTATCGGCGCAAACGATTGCTGAGCAGATTAAAGCGAGAGTAGGTGATTTACCTGTGTATATCACTTTTGACATTGATTGCTTAGATCCGGCGTTTGCCCCTGGTACTGGAACACCGGTATGTGGTGGATTAACATCAGATAAAGTACTTAAGATATTACGTGCCCTTAAAGGCATTAATATGATTGGTATGGATGTTGTTGAAGTATCACCTTCGTACGACCAAAGTGAGCTTACTGCGATTGCTGCAGCCACTATTGCTAGTGAGCTACTGCATTTGTGGGCATTAAAGCATAAGTATTGATGTTATAAATAGAGTTTTACAACAAAGGGTATGCCAACGCATACCCTTTTGTTTTACAGGCTCGTATTATTTGTAATAGTTATTTCTTTTAACCAAATAATACTTAACACAATAAGTGGTACGTTAGTTGTAACAGGGTTAAACGCTTCAATAAGTAGTTGTGGTTGCATTATTATCACAGCAAGCAAGAGTCCACTAAGCGCTAAAATGTTTAAAATAACTAAGTATTTATTTTTATAAAATAAAGCTAAACACAGGCCAAAAATAATTTCTCCAACACCTGCTGAGCGGGTAATAAAATCAGACACCTCAGTTGAAAAACCCGCACTGCCGGTCATAAGCTTTTCAAGAGGGGCTATATGATAAAGCTTTGGGAAAAAACCATGATATATCCATGTTAATGCTACTACACCGCGGGCAAGTTGCATATAAAGTAAGTTATTATCTGGCATTATCTATTCGCTCTTGTGCACTTGGGTGGCTAGATAAATACTCGAGTAAATTATTCACTTTTTTAAGGTGCTCGTTTTCACTGGTATGGCTATATTGGAGTGTCTCTATTGCATCGGCAAAGTCGTTACTTGAGTACCCTAAATACTCCAATTGCGTTAACGCAAAACTGTCGGCCTCGCGTTCCATATCCCTTGAAAAACCTTGCTGTGCAAATGACGCGCCAGTCCCCAGAGCAACTTCTGCAATACCTTCTAAGTCACCAAATATTACCGCTAATACAATTGTACTTGCAGCTGATTGCGCAGTAATACGCACACTATGCTGGTGTACTATATGGCCTATTTCGTGTAGTAATACTGCTTTTAGGGCATTGGGTTGATCGACAAGTAAATTAACAAGCTCATCTGTTATCACAATACGTCCATGCGGTAGTGCAAATGCATTAGCGCCAAAATGTTCAGATTTATAAAAAGATAATCGATATATCGATTTATCAAGTGATAGTTGCTCAAGCATGGTATTAAAATGTTGTTGTATCTTAGTTTGTTGTTCAACTGGCAATTCGCTATCATCGAGCGCTAACTTTTTAATCACCGTAAAGCTTTGTTCACCCATTTGATTAATCACATTATGCGGCAGTGTATCTATGCTATAAACCGCAATTGCTGGCACTGCTTTGTAAAGCGCTAGCCACATAAACAGTGGTGTAAGTATAACGGCAGCTAAAATAGCCCATTTACTTTTTTCTAGGCGTTCCATTATCTGATGATTATTTGATTTAAATGGCCACCTGTAATTTACATCTAGTGGAATAAATCGACTGCCATCGGTAAAGCTTAACTCGTCGGCAAGACCAGCCATACCTGAATTTAAATTAAGTTCAGTAATGGCGTGGCGAGTTATAATGTATTCATCGTGTTTTATGTCAATATGTGTGTCGCTAATACTTGCGACACACTCTTGATAATTACTCGATGCCTTAGGAAAGTAATGTCCTTTTACATGCATGATGAGCTCTTAAGTTAATGAAAGGTCTATATCAAATACATTTGCAGCTTCTTCAGCGAAAGATGATTGCTGTGCTTGTTGAGTATCGATTAAGTTTAATGCGCCAGAATAAATATTCACCGTAGTTACATCAGCGAGCATTTTTGATGTACGTACTTTTGTCCACGGGTAAGCAAGTCCTAAAGAAAATACAATAGCGAGCATGTTTGTTAAAAGTAACATAGCAAAAGGTACAGGTTTTAGTTCTGACTTAAACGTTGCTACACCTTCAAACTGGCTATTATCAATAATATGGTTACGGATAGCAGCTTTCCACACAGCAGTTACTATAGTAATCATAAACACATAAGCGGCCATTAAAGCAGCAAACATAATTATCATCGCAGATGGGTCTTGTATATTTTGTTGGTTTTCTGCGTTTAGTAAATCGAGAACAAAAAAACCTAAAATGGCCATAAATATCACCATAGTGATAGAACTAACTACAAAACAAATAAGTGCTGTGAGGTAATAGGTTTCACCTTTTAAGTTCACCGTCAGTGGTTTGTCGCCGTAGCTAATGTTACTGTGAATATAGCTGTCGATACGCTTTAAAACATAAGGCATTAATAAATATAAAGTAAATATGCTTGCAATCGGCAGTAGGATAAAGTTAACAAAGGCTTCGCCATAATTACCTTGAAACGAAAAACACACATTTCGGTGGCGAGTCATACGCATATTAAACCGTAGGCCTTGGTTAATAATCCATGGCATTAGAAATAGAAATCCAATAGCAAACAATAAACCAATAATAGGTAAGAAGCTGGTGGCAAAGGTATAAATTAAAAAAACCGCCACCGCTAAAATACGGCCTTTTAAAATTTGCATCGGTGTTGCTAAGTAGTCAAAGCCGTGTCCGTCTATACGTGTGTGACCATAAAAGTAGCGGTATGTGCGTACTTTTGCCCATGCTGAGTAAATACCGAGTGTAATAACGCTGAGTAAAATATTGACAATCCAAATACCAAAATACTCAGCAGCTTTACCCTTAAATTGTACTTTCCCGCTAAAAATTGGCGATGCACTTTGGGTGTTTGTTTTGTTAGGCTCGTCTGGGGTTGGGTGTGTTGATTCCATTAAAAAAATATATCCATGCTGTTTTTTGTAAATTTACCTTTTTTTGGTAATGAAAACAATCTTTATCATTATCCTAGCTTGTTGTTTGTAGTGTGATTTTATTGGTTTTAATGTTTGTAGGGCTGCACTTTAAATCATCTCTGGTATACTGAGCAGATAATTTAATGGGGCTATTATGATTTCAAAAAACCAACTCAAACTTATTCGCCAGCTTGGCCAAAAAAAGTACCGTAAACAATATAGTCAATATCTTGTTCAAGGTGAAAAAAACGTATTAGAGTTACTAAATAGTCCATTAAAAGCCAAAGACGTTTTTGCAACGCAAAGCTTCATCGATAGCTATCAAGATAAGTATCAACACGTTAACTTAATTGCAGCGGATGAAGATGTGTTAACTAAAGCAAGTACTTTAGTGAGTAATAATGCCGCTATAGCTATAGTTGACATGCCAACAGCGAGTGCACCGCAGGCAAGCGGTTTAATCTTAGCCCTTGATGGTGTATCTGATCCGGGCAATTTAGGTACTATTATCAGAGTAGCTGATTGGTATGGGATCAAGCATATTGTCACCAGCACAGATAGTGCCGATGCTTACAACCCTAAAACTATTAGCGCCACTATGGGCTCGTTTGTTAGAGTCTCAGTGAGCCAAGTTGAGTTGCCTGCGTATTTAAGTGGTTTAAACTTACCTATTTATGGCGCTTTTTTAGATGGAAAAAGCGTGCATAAAACTCAATTTACAGGTCAAGGTGTTTTGTTAATGGGTAGTGAGTCTCATGGAATACGTCAAGCTTGCGCAGCATTGGTAACAGATAAGATAACCATCCCCGCTTTTGGTGGTGCAGAATCTCTCAATGTAGCCATGGCAACGGGTATTATTTTAGATAATTTTAAACGCCAAGCTTAATCCCTGTACTTACTTTTATCGTCAAGAACGGTTAAATTAAATACTCAAGCTATAACAATAACAATCGGTAAACCAATTAGATGCGTTTGAGCACCATAAAATTAGCGGGTTTTAAATCTTTTGTAGAGCCCACTAAAATTCCATTCCCAGATCAAATGACCTGTGTCGTTGGCCCAAACGGCTGCGGTAAGTCTAATGTCATCGATGCTGTGCGTTGGGTGCTTGGCGAAAGCTCTGCTAAAAATCTGCGTGGCGATGCCATGACCGATGTTATTTTTAATGGCTCAACCAATCGCAAACCTATTTCTCAAGCGTCGGTAGAGTTGATTTTTGATAATACCCAAGGGCACTTACCGAATACTTTTGCCGATCGAAACCAAGTGGCAATTAAACGTTTGGTAACACGCGACGGGCAATCGCTGTATTTTCTCAATGGCAGTAAATGCCGCAAACGAGATATTACCGATATATTTTTAGGCACAGGTCTTGGTCCGCGTAGTTATGCGATTATCGAGCAGGGCATGATCTCGCGTTTAATTGAGAGTAAACCGGCAGATTTACGGGTGTTTTTAGAAGAAGCTGCAGGCGTTTCAAAATACAAAGAGCGCCGTCGTGAAACGCAAACCCGGATCAAAAGTACCCGCGAAAACCTTGAACGCTTACTCGATGTTCGCCAAGAGCTGCAAGCACAAGTTGATAAACTGGCAGTACAGTCAGTTGAAGCAAAAAAATACCGCGAGTTAAAAACCCAAGAGCGCACTTTAAAAGGGCAACTAGCGGTCTTAAAATGGCAAAAGCTACATCAGCAACAAGTGACTAAAGCCGACAAAATGGCCAAGCTGAATGAGCAAATTAGTTTTTTTAAAACCGCTCATTCAGGTCATGACGATGTACTAGCAAGTCTTGAAAACCAAGTGCAATTGCAACTTGAAAAACTCAATGATGCGCAGCAAGACCAGCACCAAACGCACACTGAATTGACTCGTGCTGAGCAACAGCAAATAAACTTAAAACAACAACAACAAGCGTTTAGTCACAACCTGATCAAACAGCAACAGTTGCAGTTACAAAATCAGCAGCTGCAACAACAACAAAAAGACCATACTGATGAGTTACAAAATGCGTTACAAGAGGCAATTGAACATACTTTAATATGTACAGAGCAAGTCACTGAGATGGCCGACGCGGCGGCACAGTTGCAAAGTGCCAAGCAGCGCAGTGCTTCGGATTGGCAACGAGTTAATGAGCAGTTTCAGGCTATTAATACGCAATATAGCAAGCAACAAAATATAGCCGAACAACAGCTGCAAAATTTGCACTATATTAAAAACCAGCAAACGGCATTAGAAAGCGAATTAATAGAGCTGGCAGAAAATCCAATTACTGAACAAGTAGCGCAGCAGCAGCAGTTAATGCAGTCACTAACGCAAGAGTTAGCAGCAAAACAAACTGCCTTAAACAAAGTAAATAGTAATCATCAACAAGCTCAAACCGTGTTACGCACCTGCCAAGATGCACATCAAACACTAGCACAACAACAAAACGAGAATAAAGCCAAAATAGCAGGCTTGAATACAATACTCGCAGATACTCCAGCGCAAAGTAGTGGCGATGTTTTGGCACAGTTAGTTGTACGTACTGGATTTGAGCATGTGGTTGAACAAGCATTACAAGGGCTTGAACAATTAAATGTGACATCTACAGCAACACCTAACGGAGTATGGCCAACTACCGACACCGCACCGCAAAGCTCATTAGCGGTGTTTATAGAGCAAGGGGTTTACCCTGATTTATTACATCGCATTAAGTATAAAAATGATTTTGCTCATAACGATTTAGCGGATGAGTATTGGCTTGCAGTGATTGATCGCCAAGGTAATATTCAGGGCCGCAATTGGTATCAACAAGCCAGTAAAAGTGCGGAAAATTCGTTGCTGATCAAACATAAACAGTTGGCCGAAGCAACCCAGTTAGCATCTCAACTCAGTGACGAACTAGCTATACAAAGCAAGAAGCTTACAGAACAACAGCAAGTCTGTGAGCAATTGAAGGCACAAAGCGAAGAGTTAAAAGCAGCGGTACATCAGCTTGCTCAACAAGTGGCCTCAGGAAGCACTCGTCGCGATATGCTCAAAGAGCAATTACAGCAGTTTCAGAATCAACAACATAAATTACAAGCAAAGCTACAGCAGTTAAACGTTGAACACACGAGCATAGAGAATAAAGTGGCTGAACAACAGCAACATATAGCAAGTGTGGTAAAACAGCGTGATGAAATAAGTGTTGCGCTTAATGATGCTCAAGTGCAGCAGCAACACACTGATGAGCAATATAAACAGGCAAACGCTCAGCTTGAACAGTATAAAACGCTTGCCCATCAGGCGACGCTAAGTGAGCAAAAAGCGCGCAGTGAATGCCAACTCAGTGACACTAAATTACAGCATGCAACGACCGCCAGCGAAACCGCCAGTGAAGCTGTCAGTGAGTTAACCGCGCAAATTGAAGAGTTGGTGATCCCATTAGAAGAGGTCGCAGAGCAAATAATATTATTGTTGGAGCAACATCAACAAAGTGACATTGAACTCAAAAATTTGCAAAGTGCATTGACGGAAGCTAAAACAGCTTTTGTAGATAAACAAACAACGCTTAAAGCGTCGCAGGGGGAGCTGGTACTTTTACAAGAACAATTACAACAACTTGCCCTCGAAGAGCAGAGCTTATTAATTAAAGCACAGGCAGCTCTTGAACCTCTGGGTGAGTTACAGCAAAACTTGAAAGAAGTATTGGCACAGCTCCCTGAAAACGCCAATATAAACACTTATCAAGGACAGCTTAATAAAGTAGGACAAAGTTTAAGTGACTTGGGCGCGGTAAACTTAGCGGCGATTGATGAGTTTGAACAAGCGCAGCAGCGTAGCCAGTATTTAGATCGTCAAGTCGAGGATTTAAGCAAAGCATTAACAACACTTGAAGGTGCAATTGGAAAAATTGATCGCGAAACCAAAACGCGTTTTAAAATGACTTTTGATCAAGTGAATCTCGATTTTGGTCAGTTATTTCCTAAAGTATTTGGCGGCGGCAGTGCATATCTTGAATTAACCAGTGATGACTTACTGGAAAGTGGTGTTAGTATAATGGCACGCCCACCGGGCAAGAAAAATTCAACAATTCACCTTTTAAGTGGTGGAGAAAAAGCGCTGACCGCATTATCATTGGTATTTTCAATATTCAGGCTCAATCCAGCTCCGTTCTGTATGCTGGATGAAGTTGATGCACCATTGGATGATGCGAATGTTGGGCGATTTTGCCGATTAGTGGAAGAAATGTCACAATCGGTGCAATTTATTTATATCAGTCATAATAAAATTGCCATGGAAATGGCTGGCAGGTTGACGGGTGTAACAATGGCTGAACCGGGCGTTTCGCGTGTGGTCGCTGTAGATATTGAACAAGCGGTGCAAATGGCACATGCATAAATATTAATATTTGAGTAGATAAATAATAAAGGTGAGGGGATGGCCGAACAATTAAGATGGGTTTTAATCATTATCAGTGTAATTGTCATTGGTGGATTATTAATACATGGCCTATGGTCAGTTCGTAAAAAAGACGCACCCGTTGCGACTAATGATGAGCGGGTTGAGCCTGCAGATCAGGCGTTTACTGAGCGTCAAAGCGAAGCTGAGCCAGCATCTCTTACTGAGCGTGATGAACCGCAGTTTGGGGATTTAAGCTTTAGTGCTGATGAAAAACATCCACACACTTTTGCAGCGTCAGATGACGAACTTGCCGCTGAGGTTGATGATGTGACTACTGCAACAGATGCAAGCGTAGAGGATGAAGCTGAGCAACCGGCTGCAAGTGATTTTATCATTGTGCATATTCAAATGCCTGAAGGCTTGAATATGGAAGGCAGCAAATTATTGCCAGCAGTAAATACACTTGGCTTTAAGTACTCTGAAGAAGGCTTTTTTAATCGTCATTTAGATCCAGCTGGCCATGGTCCAGTGCTGTTTAGGTTAGTGAACATGTACAACCCTGGTACTTTCGATATAGATAATATGGAACAATTTAGTACAGGTGGGATTAGCTTGTTTATGACCTTGCCGTGCGATGGTGACGGGCTTGCTGCATTTAACATGTTGCACAGTGCGGCTAAAAAATTAGCAGATGAATTTGGCGCCGTTATTTTAGACTCACAACGAGAAGAAATGACCGTTGACAGTGTGCGCAATTATGTTGAAAAAGTGAGACGCTTTTCAGCTTAATCACCTGCAATATACAGTTAATTAATTAAGAATTTTATAAGCCACTTGGCGATAACTCGTTTAAGTGGCTTTTTTATGTTTTTTGAGGTCAGTATGTCCACTTTAGTGTTAGCGCAAATAACGCAACTTCGTCAGCAGTTAGAAGATCACAATCATAATTATTATGTACTTGATAACCCAAGTGTTCCTGATGCAGAGTATGATCGTTTATTACAACAATTAAGTGCGCTTGAGGTAGCAAACCCTGAGTACTTGAGTACTGATTCACCGACCCAGAAAGTAGGTGGTGCGGCGCTTGCTAAGTTTGAGCAAGTCACTCATCAAGTGCCGATGTTGTCACTTGATAACGCTTTCAGTGAAGAAGAGTTCAGCGCTTTTAATCGCCGCATTAAAGAACGTTTGATGGATAACAATGAGCTGACCTTTTGCTGTGAACCAAAACTTGACGGTTTAGCGGTGTCGATTTTATACCGTAATGGTGTGTTAGTGCAGGCGGCAACACGTGGCGACGGGCACACCGGCGAAAATATTACCACTAACGTTAAAACGATTCGTAATATACCGCTTAAATTACGTGGCGATGACTTTCCTGAGGAAATTGAAATTCGTGGTGAAGTGTTCATGGATAGCGCCGGATTTGACAAACTTAATGCTGAAGCCGAAAAGCGTGGCGACAAAGTATTTGTTAATCCACGTAATGCAGCCGCAGGCAGCTTGCGTCAACTCGATTCAAAAATCACCGCCAAGCGACCTTTGATGTTTTATGCCTACAGTATTGGTGTTGTTACAAATGGCGAATTACCAAGTGATCATTACCAGCAATTGGCTAAGCTAACTGACTGGGGGTTACCACTTTGCCCGGAAACAAAGTTAGTCGAAGGTCAGCAAGCTGCTTTGGATTACTATCAAGATATACTTGAGCGCCGCAGCAGCTTGAAGTATGAAATTGATGGTGTGGTGATCAAAATAAATAACAAAGCACTACAAGAGCGGTTAGGTTTTGTGGCGCGAGCTCCGCGTTGGGCCATTGCGTATAAGTTTCCTGCGCAAGAAGAAATCACTCAGCTACTGGATGTTGAATTTCAGGTAGGGCGCACTGGTGCAATTACCCCTGTGGCTCGTTTAGAGCCGGTATTTGTTGGTGGTGTCACGGTTTCAAATGCAACGTTACACAATCGTGATGAAATAGAGCGTTTGGGTGTAAAAATTGGCGATACTGTGATCATTCGCCGTGCTGGTGATGTGATCCCACAAATTACTCAAGTGGTATTAGAGCGCCGTCCAACAGATGCCAAAGAGATTGAGTTTCCGGCTACTTGTCCAATTTGTGACTCCCATGTTGAACGCATTGAAGGCGAAGCCGTAGCGCGCTGTACAGGAGGTCTGGTGTGCCAAGCACAGCGTAAAGAAGCGATCAAACACTTTGCTTCACGCAAAGCACTCGATATCGATGGCCTTGGCGATAAAATTGTTGAACAGCTGGTGGACAGAGAGCTCATTAAAACGCCAGCAGACTTATTCATACTTAAACAAGGACATTTTGAATCGCTTGAGCGCATGGGGCCAAAATCGGCGAAAAACCTAGTAGCTGCACTTGATGATGCAAAACAAACGACGTTGGCTAAGTTTTTATACTCATTAGGTATTCGTGAAGTCGGTGAAGCGACGGCGCAAAATTTAGCTAATCACTTTTTAACGCTAGATAAAGTAACTGCGGCAACAACTGAAGCGTTAGTCGAAGTTAGTGATGTTGGGGAAATTGTAGCCAAGCATGTGCGTGGTTTTTTTGCTGAGCAACATAATTTAGATGTCGTAACTGCCTTGCTGGAGCAGGGTATTCATTGGCCAGAACTCACGCCGCCAAGTGAAGACTCACAACCGTTAGCAGGCTTAACCTATGTGTTAACGGGTACTTTGAACGAGCTTAATCGAAATGATGCAAAAGCACGCTTGCAGCAGTTAGGGGCGAAAGTTTCAGGTAGTGTATCAGCTAAAACAGATGCGTTAATAGCGGGTGAAAAAGCCGGTTCTAAGCTCACAAAAGCACAAGATTTAGGCATTGAAATATTGACCGAAGATGATTTAATTGCATTACTGGCGCAACATAATGGATAGCATTATTACGCTTTTTCAGGATTTAGCACTGACCTTTGGTCAGTGGCTAAAGCCTTACTTATATAATATCGCATTGTTACTGGTGGTGTGTTTGGTGTCTTTGTATGCAAATGAGATTATTAAAACCACGAAACGCTTTGTAGCAAGGCGCCACTTTATACTTAGAGTATGTGCATTTGTACTAGTAACCGGGTTTGGTTTTGGCTTATTAGTAGTATTTGTCACTCCATTACTAAGCCAGTTACTGATGTTTTTTGGTGTGCGCTGGTTAGGTGTTACAGCCGTGGCTGCATTTATATTACTTGGCGTAGTAGCCGAGAGGAAAAACCAGTTATGAAGCGTTATGGACCAGAGTATTGGGACAAATATGGCACCTATCGCACTCCAATCGCGTTTCATTTGAGTTTATTGGTATTACTTCGTGCCTACTTTATTTGGATCATTGCGGCACTGAGCAGGCGTCCTGAGCTTGATTTAATGTCATTAGTGTTTAGATCTAAAGCTGACTTTTTCAGTGCGTTGGCTATTGGTGCAATAGCCATTATTCCTGCCGTAATTTTTTGTTTGCGCAGGCCACAAAAAAGCGCAGACAGTGCAGCATGGTTAGCGCGAGTGTGGCGTTTTATGCGTTGGCCATTATTAGCATGTGCAGCGATAGATTTAAGCTGGCTGATTATTCAAGCCGCCCATAGTTATTATCAGTTTTCGATGTTTTTAGCGCTGCAAATGGTGACGGTATTGTGGGTATTATTATATTTAGCAAAAAGTCGTTATTTAACGGTGTTTTTTAATGATTGGCCCGATCCTGAAACCGATGAAAAAAGTTCAAGTAAGTAATTTAGGTTAACGTTGCAAGGAGTCTTTGATGCGTAAAATTAATCAATTACTGGCGCTGATAGTCGGCTGTTTCGGTATCGTGTTATTATTGTTGAGTGTATTTACCATGTTATTTCAGCAAGCGTGGTTTGTATTTCTAATTGCTCTGTGGCTATTTGTATTTAGCTCATGCTGTTATCGGCTAACACCACTATTTAAAGCACGTAATGGCCTAGATAAGTTTATTCGACGCGAACAACAGCACCTTTTGTTATTTTCCCTTTCAGGTTTTTTTGACCGCACTCACGGCCCGCAATGGCTGCCTATAAATAGTATCAAGAAAATACAGTGTCATGATGACCAATTTTTAATTATCTTCAGCGAGCAGCATCAATGCTCAATAGGCTTACCGGCAACTAAAGCGGAGCTAATACAATACTTTAATGCACTATTGACTAAAAATGAAAAGAAATTAATTACAATTGAATGAAACTAAATAGTGAGCAACACGGTATATATGTCAGCGCCTTAAAAAGCATAGTGGGTATGAAATATAGTATGCAACAGCAAATAGGCTTAGGAGTGAGCTGCCATTAGTGTACTGAAGCGATAAGATTTAGCTTTGATTACGCAAATATTATTAGCCAGTGAGTTTAAACATTCCCCTAGCCAGTATCGAAATAATTATTTTTCAACCCCTACAAAACCATTTTGTGCAGTGCGGATAAATCCAGAGCTGACAATGTTATTAGCGCGATACCATGATAATGTGGATAGCAGTAAATTAACCTATCTTACTCAATGAGGTCAGTTATGTTGAATTGGAATGATATTCTAAACTTTGCCAATAAAGGCAATCCTGAGCCGAGCCGTAAAGTAGTAAAAACCGAGCAGCAATGGCGTGAACAATTAACCGAAGAAGCCTTTTATGTGACTCGTAATAAAGGCACAGAGCGCCCGCACAGCTCAGATAGCTGCACCTTGTTTGAACCTGGTAAGTACGCCTGTGTATGTTGTGATAACTTATTATTTGATGGTGATGAAAAATTTGATAGTGGCACTGGCTGGCCATCATTTACTCAACCCGCGCAACTAAACTCGATTGCCTATAATGGTGACAAGACCCATGGTATGCAAAGAATAGAAACTGTGTGTAATGTATGTGATGCACACTTAGGTCATGTATTCCCTGATGGGCCAATGCCAAGTGGTTTGCGTTATTGTATAAACGCGGTCTCATTGAAGAAGGTGTAATTTATTAGCTCGTAATTGACAATAACCAATGCCTTACTGAATTTACATGATACGATTCCAGTAAGGCTGGATTTTAAAAGTCATATCACCGCTTATCAGCGATATTTTTAATTTCGTATTCCTCATTCTTATAAACAACACCTTATCTAAACTATTTATTCAGCCTGCTCTTTGCTGAATAATATTTATTATTCTATTTGGTTTTGCCAGGCTCTTCTAGATTAGCAAGTGTTAGCCCCATACTCGTTGCTTGTTGTACTATTTTATTAAAGCGTTGTTGCTGCTCGTTGTCTAATGGTGTCGTATTGAGTAACGCATAGCATTTTTTTGCCATCATTAGGTTTAAGGTTTGGCCATTTTGCTTGGAATTATCAAATAGACACTGCAATAAATTTAAAGCAATACTAGGATTACGAGGCATTACTCTAAATGCTTGTGTGAATGCTTCAAGAGCGGTATTTAATTGACCACGATTAAACTGTGTAACTGCATGGTTATTTAGCTCTTTAGGGCCCATTTTTATATCACGGCGTTCACTTTGTTGTTGTTGAATATAACGTAAATAAACAGCATCACTGACTGTTGGATGACGTTCACAATGACTGATAATTTGGTTAAATAACGATTGTGCTTTGTGATGAAACCCTAGCTCATGAAATGCCTTTGCTTTATCAAGTGCGCCGTCTACAGAGCGAATGTGGCTATCGTCATCGTCGAGCTGCTCAATCAACTTTTTCGCTTTTTGATGTTCGTCTTTTAGATAGTGTAAACGGGCATTTAAAACATCTATTTGCGCCTGATTGTGACTATTTGGAAATTGGCTTTTTAAATCAGTTAAGTATTGATTAGTTTGTCTTGAAATCCTTTGAATCTGATCGCTCTGATCTGTTGTTAGAGCAAAATCGATACCAGCACGTGCAGCATTTAAATATACGTCAGGATGATCGTGAATCGAATGTTTGGCAAAGTTGGCGATATCTTTTTGTGTTAGATAATTTTTTTCATAATCATGATTTACCAGCGATACATGGCTAAGTGATTTTTGGCGTTCGATATTGCGTGGAGCAATATCAACAGCTTGGCTTAAAAAATCTTGCGCTAATTCAAATTGGTTTAATTTAATCTCCAGTTTACCAAGTAAATCGAGTGCGACTAATCGTGTTTCATGACGTTGCAGCATCGTTTTCAGCATTCTTTGCGCAAGAATATGCTCATTATTAGCAATTAATGCTTCAACTAAACCTACCTTTGCCCATGTGAATTTTTGAATATCAAGAACTGATTTAAAGAATGCTTTTGCAGTATCTACTCGTTTTAAGCGAAGTAGAGCATCACCTTTTAAACGCAATAATATTGCACTATAAGCATTGCCTTTTTTATCAAGCGCGGCATTGATTGCTTTTAGTGCTTTAGAATCATTACCATCGTCAATGAAATTATATATTGCTTGTAAATGATTTTTACGCAGTAAAATTCGTTCTATACGCGTTTTAAGGTCATGTATTGTGAATGGCTTGACCAAAAAGTCATCGGGTTGCAGTTCAAGCACGCTGTGCACCAAAGAACCACTGGTTTCAGCTGAAATAAAAATGAATCCTGTAGAGTTTTTTATTAAACGCTTAACGCGTAACTCTTCATATAGCTGATAGCCATCTTGGTGCTTACTCAAATTAAAAGAGCAAACAATCAGATCAAACTGTTCACTGGTGCACTGCTCTTTCGCTGAATTTGCATGTTCAGCAAAGCGCAGCTGTCGAAAGCCAAGTTTTTCGAGCGACTGTTTCATATAGCTTTGAGCAAGAGGCTGCTCTTCAACTATAAGTATTTTTGCATTAGAAAAAATCTTTGCTGGCATTAGACTTGTGACCACATGAACGTATCAGAGACTATAATAAACAGTCTAGTCGCTGACAAGGGAATTTAAAATTTAATACCGCAGACTTCGTTTATTTGATCAGTTATGGGTTTTAAAGTAGCTTGATTATCCAAATTTAGGTAGCGCTAGTTATTGCTTGAGGATTTTTATAGAGATAGGAGACCCTAGGTTTGTAAAGCGCCTAGGTTGATGCTTTTCAAACTTAATTATCCATCAAGGAACATATTAAAAGAGTTTAAGGTTTGGAAAAGAATTAGCGTATTTAGAGGCTTTTTGAATTTTATTTTTAACAGAATTACTAAGAAGTTTTATATGTGGTCGGTGATACTGGACTCGAATTAGTGACCCTCGCCATTATTTGTGAAGGGTGGCGATGCTCTTTTTTTTTAGCTGAGCTAATTATCGATTAAAGAATATAACGTAAGGTTTGATTGAGGGTTTTAAAAGGTTTTATATGTGGTGGGTGATACTGTACTTGAACTAGTGACCCTCGCCATTATTTGTGAAGGATGGCGATGCTCTTTTTTTCAGCTGAGCTAATTATCGATTAAAGAATATAACGTAAGGTTTGATTGAGGGTTTTAAAAGGTTTTATATGTGGTGGGTGATACTGTACTTGAACCAGTGACCCTCGCCATTATTTGTGAAGGGTGGCGATGCTCTTTTTTTCAACTGAGCTAATTATCGATTAAAGAATATAACGTAAGGTTTGATTGATGATATTAAAAGGTTTTATATGTGGTGGGTGATACTGGACTTGAACCAGTGACCCTCGCCTTGTAAGGGCGATGCTCTCCCAACTGAGCTAATCACCCACATATAATTTTGATTAAATGGTGGGTCGTACTGGACTTGAACCAGTGACCCTCGCCTTGTAAGGGCGATGCTCTCCCAACTGAGCTAACGACCCCAAATAATCAATTACTAAACTTTACGATAACCATTTTATAAATGGTGGGTCGTACTGGACTTGAACCAGTGACCCTCGCCTTGTAAGGGCGATGCTCTCCCAACTGAGCTAACGACCCGTAAAGTTTTATATCTAAATGGTGGGTGATACTGGACTTGAACCAGTGACCCTCGCCTTGTAAGGGCGATGCTCTCCCAACTGAGCTAATCACCCATCTAGATATCATGTAATATGCACCATTCTAAGAATGGTGGGTCGTACTGGACTTGAACCAGTGACCCTCGCCTTGTAAGGGCGATGCTCTCCCAACTGAGCTAACGACCCATATTACAAATTTAAAACGCTACTATTAAAATAAATAGTACTGGATTTTAACCAGTGAACCTCGCCGTTAGTTGTAAATAGCGGTGATGCTCTCTTTTCTTGTAACTGAGCTTGTGACCCATATTACAAATTTAAAACATGCAACTACTAATATAATAACAGGTTTTATATGTGGTGGGTGATACTGGACTTGAACCAGTGACCCTCGCCTTGTAAGGGCGATGCTCTCCCAACTGAGCTAATCACCCACATATAAATTAAAACGCTACTATTAAAATAAATAGTACTGGACTTTAACCAGTGAACTTCGCCGTTACTTGTAAATAGCGGTGATGCTCTCTTTGTTCCAACTGAGCTTGTGACTCATATTACAAATTTAAAACATGCAACTACTAATATAATAACAGGTTCTATATGTGGTGGGTGATACTGGACTTGAACCAGTGACCCTCGCCTTGTAAGGGCGATGCTCTCCCAGCTGAGCTAATCACCCACATATAAATTAAAACGCTACTATTAAAATAAATAGTACTGGACTTTAACCAGTGAACCTCGCCGTTACTTGTAAATAGCGGTGATGCTTTCTTTTCTTAGAACTGAGCTAATCACCCACATCTAAACAACAACTCATTGCTGCGTTGTTGTGGGGCGCTATTATAGATAGAGTTGTAAATGTGTCAACACTTGAATGAGGAAAAATGTTTTAGATGCAGGTTTTATAATCAATGAAGTAAGATTGAGATTGTTTTATAGCCAATTTACTTACATTCAATCTATATGTGCAATCAATTTACTCATTATTTAATGCAATACTTTAATAGCTAGTGGTGCCTGTTAGTCAAAAGCGGATTTGTTTTTTAATCATGAGGGAGGAAGGTTATAGTCAATTGCATTGAAAAATCCAAATACCGTTAGTTAAATACGATTAATATAAAACACCGACTGTAACTAATGGAGCCTCTGTGATCATATAAATAACTGACAATAGAGTAGGGGCGTTGCAGTTAATTGCTAGTATGTTCATCTTAAATTCGTTTTACTTGGTGATGAAAACGTTGTTGTGAAAAACAAGAAAAGACTCCGACTTTATTTTGCATATAAATGTATACCTTATTGTTTTGATGTTTTAGAATATATTTCACCTCAGTTAATCTAGATTGTGCGCCTTTCAGTCCTAATTTTTGTTTTGAAACAGCTCCCTTGCATGTATTTTGAGCGCCGCGGTTTATTCATTATTCAGTTTGTTGAAAATTAAACCGTTTAAAGAAAGTTACTGAAAAAAATGTTGACATTATTTTGGTGGCTGCATAGAATGCGCCCCGCACTCAGCGATACACAGCACGGTTTAACTGCGCAAGTGTTTAGCAAAATAAATTGGGGCTATAGCTCAGCTGGGAGAGCGCTTCGCTGGCAGTGAAGAGGTCTGCGGTTCGATCCCGCATAGCTCCACCAATTTATTAAAGTGTTTGTCCTAGGGTAGCAGTTTTCTGTGTCCCCATCGTCTAGAGGCCTAGGACACCGCCCTTTCACGGCGGTAACAGGGGTTCGAATCCCCTTGGGGACGCCACTTAACTTTTATAAGTTAAAGGCGGGTTAACCGAGAAAATAGCGAACAAATTAAGCTCGAGTCTTAATTTGTATTAATCGCAATTACCTTAAAAACTCATGATGTGAGTCTAACTAATCAATTGTCCTAGTGATACATTTATGTGTCCCCATCGTCTAGAGGCCTAGGACACCGCCCTTTCACGGCGGTAACAGGGGTTCGAATCCCCTTGGGGACGCCACTTACTATTTCTATAGTAGGTGTAGTGTTATTAAGATAGCTCGCCTGAAACGAGTTAAACCATTCAGTTGTCCTAGTGACACATTTATGTGTCCCCATCGTCTAGAGGCCTAGGACACCGCCCTTTCACGGCGGTAACAG
>NZ_JACJEI010000008.1:100761-172795 GCF_014163985.1 Pseudoalteromonas sp. SR41-4
GGGTTCGAATCCCCTTGGGGACGCCACTTACTTATTTTAAGTAATGTATAAAGCAGTGTGACACCGCACTCTCTATGCACGACGTTAACAAGAGTACTAATCTCTTGGGGACGCCACTTACTTATGTTAAATAAGGAAGTGCAGTGTTATTAAGTAGCTCGCCTGAAACGAGTTAAACCATTCAGTTGTCCTAGTGACACATATTCTGTGTCCCCATCGTCTAGAGGCCTAGGACACCGCCCTTTCACGGCGGTAACAGGGGTTCGAATCCCCTTGGGGACGCCACTTACTATTTTCATAGTCAGTGCAGTGTTATGAAGCAGCTCGCCTGAAACGAGTTAAACTATTCAGTCGTCCTAGTGACACATATTCTGTGTCCCCATCGTCTAGAGGCCTAGGACACCGCCCTTTCACGGCGGTAACAGGGGTTCGAATCCCCTTGGGGACGCCACTTACTTATTTTAAGTAATGTATAAAGCAGTGTGACACCGCACTCTCTATGCACGACGTTAACAAGAGTACTAATCTCTTGGGGACGCCACTTACTTATTTTAAATAGGGAAGTGCAGTGTTATTAAGCAGCTCGCCTGAAACGAGTTAAACCATTCAGTTGTCCTAGTGACACAGAAAATGTTTCTGAGAAGATAATGCCATTCGCCTTGCAGGCTCGGCTCATCTTACGCAGAAATAGCAAATCAGTGATTTGCAAACCAATTTCTGCGTCCCCATCGTCTAGAGGCCTAGGACACCGCCCTTTCACGGCGGTAACAGGGGTTCGAATCCCCTTGGGGACGCCATTTACTTTTTTTAAGTAATGTGCAAGGAAGTGTGACACCGCACTCTCTATACACAACGTTAACAAGAGTACTAATCTCTTGGGACGAAACTTACTATTTATTAGTAAGATGGCTTTTATTAAAAAGCCAGTAACATCAATTTAACTGCATTTCTATAGTTACTTCAGAATTATTCATCCAAGTTAAAATCTAAAATCTAAAAATTAAATATTTTATATAATAATTCCTAAATTTTATTAGTATCTTTCCCTTTCTTATATTCAGCTTAAATAAACTTCATCTATGTTAGCGTACATATAAACGTCCAAATAAATAGGAGGTTATATGGCAAGTGGATGGGCACGAGAGGGTGCAATTCAAGATCAAATTGATGCCAGCGTTAATGATGCTGTGCAATATGCTAGAAGTAATTTAGTTTCTGGAGCTAGTGCCGAGCTATGTGAAGAATGTGATGAACCAATACTACAAGCACGAAGGCTCGCGTTACCTGGTGTGAAGTATTGTGTAAGTTGCCAAGCTGAACTAGAAGGTAAAGGCACGCTTTCTAAAGGGTTTAACCGACGTGGCAGTAAAGACAGTCAATTACGATAAAAAGGTGCATACAGCACCTTTTTTAATATCGTATCAGAGTTGAGCTTAAATAAATAAAAAGCGGATTAGCAAACCTATTACATATATTTGCTAAAATTTACTCATATTTTCTTTCTTCTGAATTAATTCAATTGAGTAGCCATCTGGATCTTTTACAAAAGCAATTTCTGTTGTGCCGCCTTTAACAGGTCCTGGCTCACGGCTAACATTACCGCCAGCGGCCTTGATATCAGCACAGGCTTTATAGATATCATCAAATTCAATGGCGATATGACCATAGGCATTGCCTAAATCATAGCTGTCGGTATCCCAGTTATAGGTCAGCTCAAGTACTGCTGTGTCTTTTTCATCGCCATAGCCTACGAAGGCTAGGGTATAGCGATACTCTTCGTTATCAGCACGGCGTAACTCTTTCATGCCGAGTACTTGAGTATAAAACGCAATTGATTTATCTAGATCAGCAACCCGTAACATGGTGTGTAATAAACGCATTTAAATCCTCTTTAAAATTCACATAAATTTTTGATAACGCAGCTACTCTGTAACTACTGCTGCGCTGTTAAAATATCAATAATCCGATTATAAATTATTTCTGTGAGCAACACAGTATCATTGCCATTAGTATTTATAAACTGCACAACGACTGTATCGATATCTTTATAATAACGAGCAATGCTTGAATACCCTAATACCCAACCTGTGTGCTCATATTTATAGAGTGATGCGTACAAAGCCTGCTCTTGTTCACTAAAAAATGTGCCATTATTTAATGCCACAATAAAGTCGCCCACATCTTGTGCTGTTGCCACATACCCTTGATCGAGTGCTTTAAAGTCATTCTCATAACCTACGTAGTAACCACTCATCAAATCTACTAAATTGATTTCATGTACAGATGAAAACGTATGCGTTAGGCCCAGTGGCGTTAAAATTACATCTTTAATATATTGGTTATGATCATAACCCAGCACGTTAGACATAATTTTTCGCAGCAACAAATAATTGGTATTAGAATAGCCATAGTCAGCATCAGGGCTAAAATCAGCGGGTTTATCGAGTACTAATGCAAGTGGGTCAGGGTAGGTGATTGACCAATCGAAATTATCAGTGTCTGTGTAATTGGGTATGCCACTTTTGTGTTTTACCATCATTCGTAGTGTTATTTTATCTGCGTTTTCAATGCGTCCAATTAATGATGGAAGATAATCAGCCAGTGTTTTATCTACATCAATACGTCCAGCGGCTGAAAGTTTGGTTAAAGCTGCTGCATCATATAACTTTCGAATGCTGCCAATTTTAAAAAGTGCACTAGGGTAAGCGGGGATTTTTTGCTCTCGATTATGCCAACCGTTTGCAAAATATTCAGGTTGCTGTCCTTGTCTATGAATATACACAATAATGCCATCGACTCCTTGTTCAATAGCCTCTTGTGTTTGTTCTTTGATCGTCGCCGGTAGCGGTTGCAAGTAATATAAAGCAAATTTCCAAGGGGCAAAAAAGTATATGCTCATGATGGTGACAATAAATGCAGCAATGCGCATTAAAGTAAGCGTTTTTTTGTTCTTAACTAGCATTATTACGCATCCGCTTCATTTATTTTTGTAGTGTCAGGGTCAGTTCTTTAATCTACTATACTTCGTATTATTTACTCTGTCTTATCTTTAAATTCTGACGTGATATTACCTAATACTAACATGAGCTTAGCACACCAAGTTCTATTAAAGTGGCCTAGAATTATAACGCACTAAACAGCAATATCGTGTGACATTGCTGTTTAGTTATAAGGAGTTCGACTGTATTAAAGTATATTTTTACTTTTGAACTTTGCCCTTAAGAACATAGATTTCACCATCAAAACTCCCTTGAATCGTCAAACCTTGTCCTGCTAACTCTTTAAGGTACTCTATATGTTCCTCTGTAATATGCTGTCCCGGCACCAAAAGAGGAATGCCTGGCGGATAGGGGGTGACTAAACCGGCACAAATACGGTTGTTACTTTTACCGATAGGCACAGATTCGCGCTCGCCATAAAAGGCATCGCTTGGAATACACGCTAAGTCTATGGCTGGTAGATTCTCAGGCAAGCGAGATCGTCGCGTCGATTTTGACAACTTCACTTTACCGCTGTCGAGTTTTTTGAGCGCATTGTAAAGACGAATTATTTTTGAGCGTGTGCCGCCAAGCGTCAGTAATACTAAGATGGTGCTGTGAGTGTACTTCTCTATTTCTAGGCCAATTTCATCCAGCAGGTATTTATGAATATCCTTTAATGAATAAGGTAATTCGCTAATATCGATGAGAATTTTTAGCGGATCGTGACCCATGTTATCACCACTAAAGTGCGGAAATATTTCCATAAAGTCTTGTTTACCTAGCACTTTAATTTGCTTGAGTGAAGCCATCTGTTGTTTAAATTCTTCCACATGGTTCAACAAAGCATTGAGTAACTTATAGCCTTCCATCTCTAACTGCTTTTGGCACACGTCAAGCGATGCGATAAGCTGATATTTTGGCGATGTACTGGCGTAAATACTGTAAATCTCGCGAAAGAAATCAGCATCGAAATCGGGATCGTTAACATGAATATAAGACGCCTGAGAAAACGCCGATACCACTTTATGTGCTGAATGGGTGACGTAGTCAGCGCCAGCATGAATGGCGGAATAGTATCGTAGGCTTGGATGAAACAGAGAGTAAGCAAACCACGCTTCGTCAATAAATACTTTAATACCATGTTGATGGGCAAACTCTACCACCTGTTTCAGATCGCTCAGTAGGCCATCGTAAGTACAACCCGTGAGGACTAGCAATTTCGCATCGGTATTTTGTTCTATCGCCTGTTTAATGTCGGCCAACGACGGCGGCGCGAAGATGCCATATTTTGGATTTAAAATACTCGACAAATAAACAGGTAAACTCGCTGATTGTAAAATGCCATAGTGCACAGATTTATGACAATTGCGGTCGATAATCACTTTATCGCCCTTGCGCAGCAATGTCTGCAAGATGATTTTATTTGAGGTAGACGACCCATTGGTAACGAAATAGGTATGCTTAACCTCAAACGTCGCCGCTGCTGACTCTTGCGCACGGCCAATTGTATTGGTGCTATCTGACAATGAACCTAAAGAGTCCACTGAAACCGACAGATCGCCAACGAACACATTACGACCATAAAACTGATAAAAATCTTTGATATAAGGGGAATTTCTAAAGCTAGAGCCGCCGCTGTGTCCCGGTGTATGCCAAGAATCGTTTGCTTCGCCAACATAACGGCGATACGCCGTCCAAAATGGGGTTTCTGAGCGGTCATCGAAATCGTTGATCATATAGCCTAAAATTGCTTCAGGATCAGAAATCACCTCATCTTTAAAGAAGAAAGACTCAATCTCCTCCGACTCATTAACTATTTCTAGCCCTTTCGTATCATCGCCAATAACATAAACAGGCAACTCAAGGCGGATCCCCTTTAACTGCTCGATAAAGCGACTATAAGTGCGTTCGCCAACCTTATTTTGCAAATCCCAGCTAAGCACTACGGCCTGAATATCGCCATCTTCCTCTACAATGTCCAATGCTTGTTTTAGCTCAAGACGCTCAATAATATCGATATGAATATCATCTCGCTCAAAATTTGGGATGGTTTTCGACAGATTAGTAGAAAGCTCTTGCAAGGTGGCGGGGTCTTGCTCAATTAACAAGATACGAAGTATAGGTAACATAGGAATTCTCGCAATAAAATTTCATAATGCTCAACAGCATAACTAAAGGATTGACGCTTGTGAAATTAATACTTTGAAAATATTCTAATAATTACGCCAAATCACGAATAAACAGATTTTATTTAAATTGATTTTCAAGGTATGGAAAATGAAAGGTGCCAAAGTTAGGCACCTACTTTAATAAACAGAAAAAAAGACTGGAATGCGAATTAATCACTGAGCTTATTCTTATAAGCCTGATAATTGAGGTTTATAATTAATAATCGTTTAAAATGAAGGTGTTTTATCTACAGGTTTGGGTCTATATCTACTCAGTTTTATCTTTAAACTCGCACAAATCTTCAATAATACAGCTGCCACATTTAGGCTTACGGGCTGTACAAACATAACGACCATGTAAAATAAGCCAGTGATGTACGTCTACTTTAAATTCTTTTGGGATCACTTTTTCGAGCTTTTAACCGCGGACCACGTCTTTACCCATAGTAAGCTTAGTACGGTTTGATACACGGTCTATGTGGGTATCTACAGCAATGGTTGGCCAGCCAAAATATAATGAACCTAGAGCGAAAATACTTACTTTTGCAAGACTGCTTTGAGCGAGAAGCAGCCGCTCAGCTAAAATCTGCGCCTATTACGTTATGAAATTTAAAGCCTAAGTTCATAATATAAATTACATTCCTGAGCCATTTTTGATTTGCTTATCTCAAATCCACATTTCTCTAGCACTTTAATAGAAGCAATATTGTCAGTTTCAACACCTGCAAGCAGGATGCTGGCTTTAGCTTGGTTTTTATAATAATTGACCAACGCAGTTAAAACCTCGCTTGCATAACCTTTCCCCCAATATTTTTCACCAATCAAATACCCTATATTAAAAGAGACAGGACTTACATTTTCTTCCGTCTTATGGATAAAAACAAACCCAATAATTTCATGTGATTGCTTTAACTTAATTGCAAGTAAATTGCTTTCATTAAACCTATCATTCAACCAATTAAGTGCTTGTTTAGGCGTTTCAATACCTTGCCAGCCAATAGGGAGTGCCTTCACTACTTGCGGTGTAAGCAGCTCGACTACTTTTTCTACCACAAAAGTTTGATTTTCTAAAAATATCGAAGCACAGGAATAAACCGAAAGATGTTCACTCGTGAATAAACTGTTATCACTTGATATATCATTAGTTGTCATATCTGCCATCCTATTTTCAATTAAGCACTTTCATCTTCTAGCATTGCTTTTCGAAACTCTTGTGTCATTTGATGCCCCTTAATAGCTGGGACTGCGATTGCGCTAAAACATAAATTGCCAAACATAATGAGTAATGCTGTCGCTAAAGCATCTAAAAACCAAGCTATTGGCACACCTAGTACACCAAGATATTGTGGCATAGAAGTTAAGCTCTCAAGCGTACTAATGCCAGTTATACCGTGCAATGCTAAGGCAATCCAAAAGCCAAAACAAAATGGACAACGCCACGCATCATATAGATAAGCTAAAGGTTTAGGCAATCGCTTCACTATCCAATTGAACCAGTTTCCCCAATCAGGAAGCTTTTCCCATATCAATGTATGTAGAGCTAATCCCATCAAAGCCAATGTTAAACTCATCTAAAAATCTCCAGTCATTAAATTGTAGGTATGCCAAATATCGGCTTTTTGTTTTGTTAGAATCTATTATCCATTCAATGTTCGAGTTTTTATATGGATACCTCTACGCTATAATCGGCTTATTGTTCGTTTAGCTGAAAAGGGGGGTAAATGCATTCGGAACATACGATTAGTATTGGGCATGAATTTATTGACAACTTAAGTGGCGAAGAACACGGTTCTCAAACAGAATATATTGTTACCTTTATTAATAAAGGCACTCTAAAAATGCATCATAGAGGAGTAGTGGAATTAGACGCTAATATGTTCACACTAATTCCAGCAGGTATGCCCCATAGTTTAATTGAAGGCGAAAACTTGGATGTGTGGTGGGTCAGTTTTTGCCCAAGTTGCCTTGGTTTCAATGAGAATGATCCCTTAATGCGTCCATTTCGACAAGTTCGATTAGGTGCTCTACCTATTTTAAAGTTGGATGAAAAGCGTTTATCGAGCATAACATTTTTGTTTAATGAACTTCAGCAAGCATTAAAAAATGCACATACTAACTATTTGGAGGTTTATAGGAGTCTACTAATTTTGATTTTATATGAAATTGAGAAGGCCACACAATTAGAAAAGTACGTTGTTACAGGCTCTAACAAAGTTGTCTCAGCGTTGGATTATATTCAGCGGCACTTTTTAGAGCCGATTTCACTGAAAGATGTAGCAAAGGCCATCCATTGCAGCCCATCACACTTAGCTACGTTAGTGAAAAAAGATACGGGATACTCTATTGGAGATTGGATTACTAGGAATCGTTTAACAGAAGCTTGTTCAAGATTGTTACATACAAAAGCTCCCATAAATTTGATCGTTGAAGAGCTTGGTTGGAATGATACTACTCACTTCATCAGACAATTTAAAAAAGCATATGGCGATACCCCAGCAGCATGGAGAAAGCAACAGAGAGCAATATTAAATGAGACATGAAGTACTAATTTTGCAGGGGATCTATTCAACATCCGTTCATGACACAAAGCAGGCTTTGATTACTCTGTTTTCTCTTTAAACTCACACAAGTCTTCAATAATACAGCTGCCACACTTTGGCTTACGCGCCACACAGGTATAACGTCCATGTAAAATGAGCCAGTGGTGCACGTCTACTTTAAATTCTTTGGGGATCACTTTTTCAAGTTTTTGTTCAACCGCAACCACGTCTTTACCCATAGCAAGCTTAGTACGGTTTGATACACGGAAAATATGCGTATCAACTGCAATTGTCGGCCAGCCAAAATATAATGAACGTAGATAGTCAAAGGTAAAACTTATAAGCTGCTTTTAGCCATAAGCGGACGTTAAGTGTTGTACTCGCGGTGCAAATAGAGATGTAATGAAAATTCACTCAATGTTTTAGCTCAATACGGACTACGTCTTCCCTAGTCGGTTATGGATATGAGCTAGTTTATTTCACCTAGATTTAATAAGTTAACTTAAATCCAACAGAAATTGATTACTTAGTATACCCGTCTCTAAAGAGACGGGGGAAGTCCTTTGAGTATTATTCATCAATCAAATAAACTTTTTAAGTGTTTATTCTGTGGCAAACTATTGATGTATTCTCTGTTTTGGTCTTCCGCTTCATAATATAAAGAACGAAGCAAAGGGCCAGGGAAATCATTCAGATTCTTTAGTAATGCTTTTGTAGGCAAATATTCATTTCCCTCTTCAATGCCTTCGATTAACAAAGGTTTATCGACATAATCTTCCAGAAGGTCTATTAAATTATCCCTACCAGAAAAACCGTAAACGTCTCCAATTAAAATGCTAGATTGCCAATCAAGATTGAGAAGGTATTTACTGCCTATATTGATTAATTTTATGCCATCAGTATTCAATGAAATCATGATGTATATTTTATGCTTATCATCTGAAAAGCTAGCTACTCCTTGCTCCCAATCTACCTCTTGGTTTCCAAGTTGATTAACAACACTTTGAAATAATTTATATGAACTCTCTTTACCATCAAATTCCTGCCAAAAGGTTGTTGCTATCCTCTTAGATATTTTTTCATCTGAAAAAATAATTAATGGTTTGATCTTATCTGCTTGTTGCCTAGCCTTTGAACTAAAAACCAGATCACTGTGCGATTTGTATCCGAGCGTTCGAGCTAAAGCATCATTTCTTTTAAAAGAAGATAGATTACTTTTTACGAGATTAGCACGGTTTAAAGCCCATACAATCTTTTCTGATTTTTCTTTAAATTGTTTGAGTTGAGAAGGGTATATTGGAAATTTAGGTGTATCTTGTCCCATCATTGTTAATCCTATGCACATGGCAGCCTTGTGTTTGTAAATATGATAAAGAAAACATATTTATGCTTCACTACGTTCCATTCGCGCTAGCACCAAAACCACCTGATAAGCTAACAAAAATATAATCGTCGTTGACCACATGGAAGGTCTAGGTGACGAACCTAAAATAACCATACAAGATATTTACCGTTATTACAAGGGGTTATTTGACAGGGTAAAAGAAAATCGTTCTATAGATTAGCTAGAAAGGTAACGTTCGCTATCGTATCGTAGCAGACAGAAATTGCTCTGTTTTCTCTTTAAACTCGCACAAATCTTCAATAATACAGCTGCCACATTTAGGCTTACGGGCGGTACACACGTAGCGGCCGTGCAGAATTAGCCAGTGGTGTACGTCTACTTTAAATTCTTTGGGGATCACTTTTTCGAGTTTTTGTTCAACCGCAACCACGTCTTTACCCATGGCAAGCTTAGTACGGTTTGATACACGGAATATATGCGTATCTACAGCGATGGTGGGCCAGCCAAAATATAATGAACGTAGACTTTTGCAAGACTGCTTTAAGCGAGAAGCAGACGGTTGGGTAAACTCGTTTTTGGACAGAAGTGAGTTATAGTTTCATCCAAAAATCAACAGGTGTAGGGGAAGTAAGTCTACATCACTTGGTAAAACGTAAAAATCTCTTAGTTACAATCAAATCAGGTTAGTCTTACACAATAGTAATTATCTGCTTGGCTTTGCTAGAAACTCAAGTCGATAATTTATTTTTTACAAGAGTTTTTTAGTTATAGCGCTATGCCAGCATAAAACATCTCAAACTAAATGGATTTCATAATGTTAAGAAGAATTAGAAAAATTGAAGGTATTGGTAGCTACCACAGTGCAAGAGCGGGAGGCACGCAATTTTCAGATGTGAATATAATCTATGGTGAGAACCGAAATGGTAAAAGTACATTGTGTGACATTTTCTACTCTCTAGCGTCTAATAACCCAGAGTTAATCAAAGATCGTAAGGCTATACCGGAACAAGGAGCTGCGGCTAATGCGATGAGAGTCGAACTACAGTTCGATAACGCGCCAATAACATCGTTTTCAAATGAAACTTGGGCACCGGGATTACCTGCTGATTGTGAATTGCTCATCTTTGACCACAACTTTATCCATCGAAATGTAATAAGCGGCACAGTAAATAATCGTGAAAATTCAGAGAATATTTCTAACTTCATTCTAGGGGAAGAAAGTACAGAGCTTTTTGAGACTCTCAAAGCTGAGAAAGAAGCTTTAGCCATTACAGCTGCAAATTTACGAGCTGCTAAAATTGTTATATCCTTTTGAGAAATTACCAATGATTAAACCCAACTTTAGTCAGTAACATACTTGTAGATCCAATTCCATGTAGCTTTATCTAACCCTGCGTAATCGAGAGTTACTTTTATTACTAACAAGTCATCATTATTATCCATCTTTTTTCTGAGCCTGTCCGATAATTTCTTCGCATTTTCTGTGGTAGATATTAACCAAATCGAATCAAGTGCATGACACCAGCCCGGTGATAACTTTATCTCATCGTATAGCGCATTGTAGTTTTGCCCAGATTTATTTAAATCATAAGTTACACAAAAAACTGTAGGCGAGCACTTTATTGTTTAGAAAGTGTTTACAAATATAAAATCAATGACATACAATGCAAATGATAATTAACATCATTACCTTTAAGGGGAAATTTATGCGATTTATTAGTTCGTTGTTACTATTAAGTTCAACTTTAATTGCTTGCTCATCTGTATCTCAAGCTAGCACGTATAATGGAGCAGAGTGTTATCAGTGCACTAGTTTGGAAAGGCAATCTAAAGCAAATTCATGGGCAATGAATAATATTAGTAAATCGAGTCTTGGCTCAAGCAATTCTAAAACTGTTAATGTTGTAGACTTATATAATAAAGAAATTTCTACCTATAAGGTTTGGTTGGAATCGACTCCACTTCCACCACCAAGACCCCCTGAAGTAGCACCACGCTCATCGTTAACAGCAACATCTAGCACTGTGCAGAAGTATATGAATAATGTTAAGACCTCTATTAAAGGTTTACATTCAAGCGCCCAAAATATTGAGATACAAACTGGAGGAAATACCGGTATAGAAAATGCGTGGTCATTTGTAAATTGTGCATTTTGTAAAGCTGAAATTAATTCTCAGTTAAATGACAGTATGTATTCTTCCATGAGAACAGCTGAAGCAAGTTTGATCACCATAGGTAAAGCGTTTGGTTTACTTAAAACCGATATTCCAGACCAATTTCTTATCCCACTTTCATCAGGTGGTCACATAAAGGTTACTCTTAAATTACTTTCACAACCAATAAAAATTGAAGCAACAATAAATGAGGTGGTGGATGAGCAGGGTAATACAATACCTAAAAATGCTAAGGAACTAGCAGATTTAAGAATAAGAGTAGGCTCTTCTTCACAGGCACATGACATTAACATTACAATAAATAATTTTAACTATTTTATTCCTATTAGAACTGGAACTGTCACTATCAAGGATTGTTCAGGTATTGATGCACCAGCATGTGGTGGTTAAGGTTTAGTTTATATTGAGGGTTTCTTCAAAACCCTCAATTTTATAAAAATGTGTGCTGCCGATTGTTAAAAGAAAACCTATAAAGGCTATCTTGTTAAAATGTAGCGCTGAACAAGAGCATTAGTGCTCCCACATCTTTTTTATAGGTCAATTTTTCTGGGTCTTGAACTGTTGTTGTCATCCCATCAGAGTACTCATCGCGCATGAGAGTTGCTTCAGTATTAACGTAATAACCTAGACCAACGTTCCAAGATACATTCGATTCCTGGTCATATTTCCAACCAAGCATGTATCCAGCACCAAAAGTAGATAGTGGCTCAATGCTGTCTTCACCTATAATGCCAATGGCAACAAAAGGGCCATGGCCAAAAAATTCATAATTATCATTGTTAAAGAAATAGTGACTTTCTAACATTGCCACGGCTGAGTGGACTTCCCATAGTTTGCTAGACGGTACCCGCTAACTTACTTTGGGGCAGAAACGAGTTACGCCTCAATGTCCGTTCATAGCACAAAGCAGGCTTTGATTATTCTGCTTTATCTTTAAACTCACATAAGTCTTCAATAATACAGCTGCCACACTTTGGCTTACGCGCCACACAGGTATAACGTCCATGTAAAATGAGCCAGTGATGTACATCAACTTTAAACTCTGTTGGTACAACTTTTAAAAGTTTTTGTTCAACCGCAACAACACCTTTACCCATGGCAAGCTTAGTACGGTTTGATACACGGAATATATGCGTATCTACAGCAATGGTTGGCCAACTTAAATATAAGGAAGGCAGATGTAACTAGCTTTCAAAATGTTGGTAGTTGAAATCCTAAAGAGCAAAGATCATGTGTTTGCATTAGGCTTCATCGGAACTTTTAGTTACAAAGTTAATTTGGTAACTCATATTAACTGTGTTGTAGTTAATATAATTACAGCACGAGATAGGGAATTATGTATGAAAGAGGATATTGATGAGCTAAAAAGTGAATTTCAAGCAAAACTTCTATCTTGGAATAATATAAAAAGTAAAAAAATTAAAGTTACATTTATATTCATATTTTTCGGTTTGATTGGATTAAAGGTTTTTACTACTATCTTAACTGTTGATTGGCTTGCAGGGTTAATATGATGATCACTTTTCGCCCACTTAACAAACATGATTTTAACTATTCAAAAGTTATAGACCTTTTTTTCGAAGCTTTTCCAAAAGTTCACAGACTACCAGAATGGCTTGTTAAATACAGAATGAGGAATGGAAAAAATGGCTTTGATGTTATTTATGATCATAATAAATGGGTTGGTTTTCTCTACACTAAAGAATATAAACAAATTATCTGTGTAAAGTTTTTTGCTATATCTGAATTGCTCCGCTCAAGTGGTTACGGAAGCAAAGTAATGGATTCTATGAATGAAAAGCATTCAAATAAAAGAATAGTACTCACTATTGAGGAGCTTGATGAAAAGACAGAAAACTATCAACAAAGAGTTAAGCGCAAAGCGTTTTATGAAAAAAATGGGTTCAGTTCTACCGGGTTTATCATAAAAGAGCCAGCTGAGCGGCAAGAAGTCCTTATACGTGGTGGAACTATCTCTCAAGAAGAAATAGAAGCTATGTACAAGCATTTTTTAGGCAATCTATTGTTTTCTTTACTTAAAATCGAAGTATTAAAAATTGAATAGGAATACCGTCATTTGAATGTAATTGATTAGTCATTAGCAGTTAAATAATGCATACAAACAACTAAGATAAAAACTTAAAATTTACTTATTGGCTCAAAAAAGAATAAACATTATTCAGTTTTATCCTTGAACTCACACAAGTCTTCAATAATACAGCTGCCACATTTTGGTTTACGGGCAACACAGGTATAACGTCCGTGCAGTATGAGCCAATGTTGTACGTCTACTTTAAATTCTTTGGGGATCACTTTTTCGAGTTTTTGCTCAACGGCTACCACGTCTTTATCCATGGCAAGCTTAGTACGGTTTGATACACGGAATATATGCGTATCTACAGCAATGGTTGGCCAACCGAATGATAATTATCGTAGATAGGCATTAAGACTTACATACGTATTCATGTTAATAGTTTATTGAAAATAATTTCACTACATCGCATATTGTTAAAACTTAATCGTTTAAGGGGCTTTATAAATGAAAAACCTTTCAATAATATTACTATTTTTAGGGCTGTGTGCCTGCACTAATATAAGTAAAAAAACTAAGACAACAAATATTTCCTCTAATTATGTTCCACAAGAATATGTGAAGTTAACGCATCCTCAGTGGAGTAAGAACGCAAGTTTTTATCAAATTAATACGCGACAGTTCACACCTGAAGGAACATTTGCAGCCGCTGAGCATCAACTACCACGATTAAAAGAACTTGGCGTCGATATTCTTTGGTTAATGCCGATTCATCCGATTGGCGAAGAAAACAGAAAAGGGTCGCTGGGTAGCCCTTATTCAGTAAAAGATTACTACGGTGTTAATCCTGAGTTTGGTACCTTAGATGACTTAAAAAGCTTTGTTAACGCTGCTCACGAATTAGGTATGTACGTTATTCTAGATTGGGTAGCAAATCATAGTGCTTGGGATAATGAATTAAGACATAAGCACCCAAATTGGTATACAAAAAATTCGCAAGGTAATTTTCAACCTACGCCGTGGTGGGATTGGTCAGACATAATCGACTTTGATTATAACGTACCAGAAATGCGTGAATACATGACTGATGCAATGAAGTATTGGGTCAAAGAAGTAAATATTGATGGTTATCGATGTGATGTAGCTGGTTTTGTTCCTCTCGATTTTTGGGAAAACGTTAGGGCGGAGCTAGACGCGATCAAGCCCGTTTTTATGTTAGCTGAATGGGAAATGCGTGATTTACATGCTAAAGCTTTTGATGCTACTTATGCATGGTCTTGGCAGGAAGCTATTCATGATATTTTAAGTGGTCACGCTGATTTAAATAGATTGTTTGTATACTATTCATGGAATGAGGGAGCGTATCCGAAAAATAGCTATCGGATGACGTATGTTTCAAATCACGATGCTAATTCATGGGAAGGAACCGTGTTTGAGCGTTATGGTAGCGAAGAAAAAGTAGCGACAGCAATCGTATTGTCTATTGTCGGTGAAGGTATGCCATTAATTTATAATGGACTTGAAGCTGGGAATATTAAGCGGCTTGAGTTTTTTGAAAAAGATCCTATCGAATGGAAAGAACATAAATTTAAGCCATTGATTCAGAAGCTCTTAGCTTTGCAGAAACAAAATAGTGCGTTGTGGCATGGTAAATATGGCGCGACAATGGAGCGTATTTATAATACTAATCCGACAGAGGTGTTTAGTTTTATCCGCGAAAATACCAAAGATAAAGTGTTTGTTGTGATTAATTTTTCTGATAAAGAGCAAGATATTCAATTTATGGGTCCACAAACAGCTGGAGTATATACAGAGCTATTTAGCAAACAAAAGGCAACGCTTACTGAAGACGCAAGCCTTAAGTTGGCGCCTTGGGAGTATAGAGTTTATGTCCGGTAATGTTTAAAGGTTAAGCGTTTATTTGAGGTTTTCAAATTAAGATAATCATACGTAGGGCACATATCGTATGATTATCTTAATATTTCAATTAAAAATTAGTTACTCAGTCTTTTCTTTAAACTCACATAAATCTTCAATTATACAGCTGCCACACTTTGGCTTACGCGCCACACAGGTATAACGTCCATGTAAAATGAGCCAGTGATGTACATCTACTTTAAACTCTGCTGGTACAACTTTTAATAGCTTTTTTTCTACTTCAACAACGTTCTTACCCATAGCAAATTTAGTGCGGTTTGATACGCGGTCTATGTGGGTATCTACCGCGATTGTCGGCCAGCCGAAGGCGGTGTTGAGTACCACATTGGCAGTTTTACGGCCAACGCCGGGTAGGGCTTCTAGGGCTTCACGATTCTCAGGCACTTCGCTGTTGTGCTTATCAACTAAAATTTGGCACATTTTGTACACATTGGCAGCTTTAGAATTAAACAAACCGATGGTTTTAATGTAATCGCGAAGTTTATCGTGACCTAAATCTAAAATAGCTTGCGGCGTATTGGCGACGGGAAAGAGCTTACGGGTGGCTTTATTTACCCCAACGTCAGTTGCTTGTGCTGATAGCGTTACCGCAACTAACAGTTCAAACGGGCTTGAATATTCAAGCTCGGTTTCTGGATGTGGGTTTTGCTCGCGCAAGCGAGAGAGTATTTCGTATCGTTTTTCTTTATTCATGCAACTTAAACGCACAGTAAATACTGTGCGCTTCCCCTTAAGTTAAACTGGTGACCCTTGCTCGTGGGCCTTTTTCGGCCACTGGTGGTGCTACTTGTTTTGCTTTTATTTGCGCATCAATGACATTTTTAGCAGCAATCAGTAAGCCCAAACCTAAAAATGCACCGGGTGGTAAAATAGCGAGCAAAAATTGATTATCAAAACTAAATACTTCAATGCGTAAAACCGATGCCCATGGGCCCAGTAGTAAATCGGCGCCATCAAATAAGGTACCTTGGCCGATCAACTCACGCATTGCGCCAAGCACAACCAGTACTACCATAAAGCCAGAGCCCATCATTAAACCGTCAAACGCTGATAAATGAATCGGATTCTTAGAGGCATACGCTTCAGCGCGGCCGATAATAGCGCAGTTAGTAACTATCAGTGGAATAAATATTCCTAGCGATTGATATAAGCCAAACGTATAGGCATTCATTAATAGCTGCACTATGGTTACAAAGCCTGCGATAAACATCACAAATACAGGAATGCGGATATCTTTTGGCACGAAATTACGCACCGCAGAAATTGTGACGTTCGAGCCAACTAATACCAGCAGAGTGGCTAAACCGAGGCCCATCGCATTGGTTATCGTTGATGTGACGGCCAGTAGTGGGCACAAACCGAGTAATTGCACGAGGGCAGGGTTGTTTTTCCACATTCCTTCGTTAAACAGTTCTTTTAATTGGCTCATGGCTCACCTACTTGGCATGCGTTATCAGCACTAAATACCGCATCGAAATTGTTTTTTGAGAATAACACAGCGTGTTTTACTGAGCCAACCACGGCACGTGGTGTAATGGTAGCGCCAGTGAATTGATCAAAGTCTCCGCCATCTTTTTTTACTGCCCAGCGAGTATCGTCGTCATCAAGTACAGTTTTATCTTTAAATGAAGTGATCCAAAGAGATTTTTTCATTTCTACTTTATCACCAAGACCAGGCGTTTCTTCGTGTTTAGTAACACGTACTCCGGCAACGTCCCCGTTTGCAAATACGGCAGTTAATAAACTTATATCGCCGCTATAACCTTTTGGCGTCACGTGGCGCATTACTAAAGCAACAGGTTGGCCACCCTTGCGAGCACGATAAACGGTTTGTGGTTTATTACCAAGTAGTGGATCATCAATGATGGCACAATCTTGATAAAGAGTATTATCGTAAAAATTAGGGGCGAGTACATCTTGCAGCTGTAATGAAAGTTGTTTGCGCTCTTGGTCTGCAATACTGTCAGCCGTGAGGTTATGGATAATACCAACAGCGCCGGTAGTGAGCAGGGCAAACAGGGCTAAAATAGCGCCATTTTTTGTCATTGATGAAATAATCATTTATTCACCCCATGGCCATAAGTACGTGGTTGAGTGTAATAGTCTATCAGTGGCACGGCCATATTGAGTAGTAACACAGCAAACGCCATGACATCTGGGTAACCGCCAAAAGTACGGATCAAATAAACTAATAAACCAATCAATGCGCCGTAAATTAACCGGCCGCGATTAGTGGTAGCTGCCGAAACCGGATCCGTGGCTATGAAAAAGGCCCCTAACATGGTTGCGCCACTAAATAAATGAAATACCATACCAGGCTCAGTACCAGGTGCTGCGATATAACCAATTGCGCTGCACACAGCAATTGATGCAAGTACACCAACTGGGATATGCCAATTTATAACTTTGGCTTTAATAAGGTATAAGCCACCGATTAAAAAGCCAAGATTTACCCAGCCCCAACCTTGTCCTAACCAACTATTAAAAATAGCGGCTTGCATGCTTTCAGATACGGTTAAACCATGAGCGATATCAGTCTTGATGGTATCCAAAGGTGTGGCCATTGTTACGCCATCAACCCCAACTCTAAGTTGATCAACACTAAAACCTGCACTGGTAAAGCCATTAAAAATAACGCTAAGCTGTTGAGTAAGACTAATTGGGTTTGCCAGTAAGTCACTAACTGGCATCCAAGTGGTCATTTGCACAGGGAACGAAATAAGCAATAACACGTATGCAGCCATGGCAGGGTTAAATAAATTGAAACCAAGGCCACCATAGAGCTGTTTAACAATGACGATGGCAAAAAAGCTACCGATCACAATAACCCACCATGGGGCGAGTGGCGGAATACTTAATGCTAATAAGACCGAAGTAAGCCATGCACTGCCATCTCCAAGCGCAGGCCATACAGGGCGCTTGCGAATAAGCATAATAATGGCTTCACTGATACTAACCGTGACTAACGCTAAAATTAGCTGGATCAATACACCCGTACCAAAAAAATACAGTTGTGCGATAAGTCCAGGAATACAGGCTAAGATCACTGTTTGCATCAACCTGCTAAGTGATTTATGACTGTGGCTATGCGGCGAACTGGCCATCGTTAGCTTCATTACTTATCACTTCCTTCTTGTTGTAATTTTTTAGCCTTTGCACGGGCAATCGCAGCGGCAACAGCGGCCTTTTTCTTATCTTGTGCGGTCTGTTCTGGTTTATCTTCAGCGATTTCAGCTTCGTTTATCGCTGTAGCCGAAGTTTCATTTTCAGCATCGTCGTTTTCTTCGCTAGCCGCTTGTTCAGCTTTTGCAGCCTTTTTCGCTTTCGCGCGGGCAATGGCGGCAGCGACAGCGGCTTTTTTATCATCGGCAGGTGAGGCTGTAGCGACTTCACTTTCAGAATTGTCGTTTTCTACGCTTGCTGCTTGTGCTGCCTTTTTCGCTTTTGCACGAGCAATAGCAGCAGCGACAGCGGCTTTTTTATCATCGGCAGGTGAGGCTGTAGCGACTTCACTTTCAGAGTTGTCGTTTTCTACGCTTGCTGTTTGTGCTGCCTTTTTCGCTTTTGCACGAGCAATAGCAGCAGCGACAGCGGCTTTTTTATCATCGGCAGGTGAGGCTGTAGCGACTTCACTTTCAGAGTTGTCGTTTTCTACGCTTGCTGCTGGTTCAGCCTGTGCTGCCTTTTTTGCTTTAGCACGGGCAATTGCAGCGGCTACAGCGGCTTTTTTATCATCGGCAGGTGAGGCTGTAGCGACTTCACTTTCAGAGTTGTCGTTTTCTACGCTTGCTGCTTGTGCTGCCTTTTTTGCTTTAGCACGGGCAATTGCAGCGGCTACAGCGGCTTTTTTATCATCAGTAGGTGCAGCAGTCGTGTTATCGCTTTCATCTTCTGATGCCGCCGCTTTTTTCGCTTTAGCGCGGGCAATCGCAGCGGCCACGGCTGACTTTTTATCATCCGGATCAGCAGCTGTACTGCTTGCGGCTTTTTGCTCTTTGTATTTTCGAGCTTGCTCTTTGCGCGCTGCGCGCTCTAATGCTACGTCACTGTTATCTGGTTCAAGCGTTGCTTCTTGATTTTGTTTTTTAGCTTTGGCGCGAGCAATTGCAGCGGCCACAGCTGATTTGTCGTCATCTTTTGCTGGTTTGTTTTTAACGCGTGCTAGAGCATCGGCAATTTTTTGTTTTTCGTCAGCCGATTTTTCAGCAGCTGGTTTGCGTTTATGGCGATTTTGTCGTGCTTCTTGCTCCCGCTCTAGGCGTTGTTTTCGAAGTTCAAAGCGCTCTTTCGCACGTTCAGCTTTAACTTGCTCAGCTTGCTGTTCTTTTATTTCAACTTTAGCCACACGGTAATACTGCACCAGCGGAATTTCACTTGGGCACACATACGCGCAAGCACCGCATTCAATACAATCAAACAGGTTATGCTCTTTCAGTTTGTCGTATTCTTTTGATTTAGCAAACCATTGTAATTGCTGAGGCAACAGTGAAGCAGGGCAAGCATCAGCACAAGCACTACAACGAATACAGGCTTTTTCAGGGCCGGGCTCTGCCAGCTCATCATGATCTGGGGCTAAAATACAGTTAGTGGTTTTTACCACGCCGATACGCACCGTTGGCAAAGTAAAGCCCATCATAGGGCCGCCCATTACAACGCGTTGCTGTGGCACTGGTGAAAAGCCTTGGCAATCAAGTAGATGTTTTATTTCAGTGCCTAATAAAGCCCATACATTACCCGGATTATGAATTGTATTACCTGTTACCGTAATAACACGTTCAATTAGTGGCTTACCTTCATAGACAGCTTGATGAACAGCAAATAAAGTGCCGACGTTTTGTACTAACACACCGATATCTGCTGGAATTCCCCCACTAGGGACTTCTTTATTGGTAAGTAGCTTAATTAATTGCTTTTCACCACCAGAAGGATAAACAGTAGGAACTGTTTGAATGATTATTTTGTCATTATACTCAGCCGCTGCCTGCATGGCTGCGATGGCCTCTGGTTTGTTATCTTCAATGCCAACGATAGTGAGTGTTGGTGTAAGCAATTGCTGCATGATCTCTATGCCAGCAATAATGCCTGCAGCATGCTCACGCATTAGTACATCATCAGCAGTAATATAGGGCTCGCATTCCACTGCATTAACAATAAAATACTCAATTGCTTTGCGACTATCTGCTTTAATATAAGTTGGGAATCCTGCACCGCCCATACCGGCAATACCACGGTCATGAATAATATCGATAAGTTGCTCGTGAGAAAGCTGGCTTGGTGTTGTCACCGGTGCTAACGCACACCAGCTATCTTGGCCATCGGGCTCAATAATTACACACAATTCAGGCAATGCCGATGGATGCGCAGACGGCATTTGGCAAATATCAGTAATAGTACCAGAAGTGGGGGCGTGTATTGGCACCGACCAATTTGCAACAGGCTTTGTAAGTGCTTGCCCTTTAAGTACCTGTTGGCCTTTTTCGACGATCAGTTGACCGTTAGCACCAATATGTTGTTTTAATGGCACAACGAGTTTGTCGGGCAAAGGTAAACGGGCGATTGCTTGACTGTTGGAAATTGTTTTTTGTCCCGGTGGATGAATGCCACCTGGAAACGGCCACACTTTACCTTGTTTTATCTGTGCGATTAGCTTTTCCATAGGGAGCCCTTAATCAATCTGTGTTACTGGGATTGCATCTAGTTGCCATTTCCACGTTTGCTTAGTGGTTTCTACAGGCAGCATATCAATACAGTCAACAGGACAAGGTTCAACACATAAGTCACAACCCGTACATTCATCAATTAAAACAGTATGCATTTGGCGCGTGGCACCAACAATGGCATCGACAGGACAAGCTTGAATACATTTGGTACAACCAATACATTCATCTTCACGTATATAGGCAACGGTTTTTATCGGTTCAGCTTGTTCGCCACCGGCAAGGGGTTTAGCTTCAACACCCATTAAGTCAGCTAATTTTTTTACTGTCGCATCGCCACCTGGTGGGCATTTATTAATTTCATCGCCATTGGCGATGGCTTCTGCATAAGGGCGACAACCCGGATAGCCACACTGGCCGCACTGTGTTTGCGGTAATATAGTATCGATCTGTTCAACAATCGGATTACTTTGCACTCGATAGCGCACAGCAGCAAATCCTAAGATCAAACCAAAAATGAGTGCTAGGGTTCCCAGCGCAATCAAGGCATAAAACAAGGTCATGTTAAAACTTCACTAATCCTGTAAAGCCCATAAAGGCCATCGACATTAAGCCTGCGGTGATCATCGCAATCGATGCGCCTTTAAAGGGGGTAGGTACGTCAGCAGCGGTTAAGCGTTCACGAAGAGCTGCAAATAAAACCAGTACCATAGAAAAACCAACAGCAGCGCCAAAGCCATATACTGCAGATTGTAAAAACGTATGATCCTCTTTGACATTTAGTAACGCAACACCTAAGACCGCACAGTTTGTGGTGATCAAAGGTAAAAATATACCGAGTAAGCGATACAGCGTTGGGCTGGTTTTTCTGACTACCATTTCGGTAAACTGAACCACCACCGCAATCACTAAAATAAAGCTTAGAGTACGTAAATACGTGATATCAAGTGGGATCAAAATATATTGATTAACTAGATAGCTTGTTACAGAGGCAAGTGTTAACACAAAAGTGGTCGCAAGTGACATGCCTATAGCTGTATCCAGTTTGCCAGATACACCCATAAACGGGCATAGACCTAAAAATTGTACTAACACAAAGTTATTAACCAGTACTGTGCCGATCAACAGCAATACATATTCTGTCATGTTCGCCTCAAGCTATAATAAACGCCGACATTATCCTTTTTTATTGGCTGTTTAACAACACGTAGAAGGTAAATAAACGGCTCATTTAATAATGATAGTGAATTGCATTTAGAAATTTATAGCATGATAAATAAAGATTAACTGTTCATTAACCTAGTTACTGACATTTGGAATGATAAAGCAGATCAGGGGAGGGGGAAATAAACTACTAGAAAACTAAAAAGGTGCTCAAAGCACCCTTTAGATTGATTAAATATCTTTTGGCTTTTCGATGTAATAACCTTGCACACCATCAAGACATAAAGTTTCAATAATGTGTTTTTCTTCTTGGCTTTCAACACCCTCAGCAAAAACACTAACACCAATTCGATGCGCGAGGTCGACCATTAAACGCATAAAGTATTGGTTATTTTTATCTTCTTCAAGGCCGCGAGTATAGCTTGCATCCATTTTGATAAAGTCAGGTTTTAAATCGCGGAAAAACTTAAACGAGGTTAAACCAACACCAAATCGTTCTACCGTGATCCGAGCACCAACACGGTGGATCATATCTATAAAGCGTTTACTGGCTTTAATATTTTGCTGTAAGCCAAATTCACTCACTTCGAATACCAGTTTTGAGGCAATATTTGTGTCTTTTAATAAACGTCGCTCTAGCCAAATTACGAACTGATCATTGTGTGCGCTTGAGGCGGTAACATTCAAACCAAAGAATTTTTCAGAGAAATTACGGCTCTTAATTTTTTCCAGTGATGAATTAATGATTAACTGATCAATTTCCATCGCCATATCAAGCTTTTCAGCCATAGCTAAAAATGAAGCGGTAGGCAATACTTGGTTTTCTGTTGTTTTAAAGCGCACTTGAATTTCAGCGTAGGCCTTCATGCTTTTACCAATTGGCATAATGTTTTGCATTACCAGATGTACACGCTCAGCTTCAATTACTTCATTAATCACTTTACGCCAGTTTTGATTGCCAAATCCTGCACTTACATTATTAACTAAATCAGTTTCGCGTTGTATATGCCAGGCGTTAGCTTGTTTTGATTGGGCCATGCTCATAGCATTGTCTACTATCGAAAGTAGCTCACCTAAGGGTTTGCCTTTTTCATAAGCGACGATCCCAGTATTTGCTACTGAGCTTAATTCTTGGTTTTGCTGATATTGAGTAAATCGAGATTGTAAGTTATCACCAAAACGTTCAGATTCCTTGAGAGGAGTGTTAGGCAGCACAATCGCGAAATCTGAGCTATTCAAACGAAAAACTTTACTGCCTGTATATGTGCCGCTGATATGTTTAATAATATCAGCCACAGCTTTGACATACTCGTCACCTTTTTGGTAACCACGAGTTTGGTTGATTGCTTGTAATTCACTACAACGAACCATCGCCAAAGAGCCAAAGGTGCTTTTTTCACTGCTTTCAATGTACTTCTCATAATATTCAACAAACATATTACGGTTGCCAAGTTCAGTAACTACATCTTTATAAGCTTCTTGCTTGATAGAATGTGCGGCATTTTGAATATCATCATGCTTACTTTGTAAAAAGTGCGACAGGCGATTAAAGCTCGGCACTAGGTCAACGCCCAGTTGTTTTATTTTGCTGCTATTAATTGCTGTTTCAAGACCGTTGTTGACTTGATTTTGATTGATATAAACATCAATTATCTCAGCCACTGTCATGCTTATATTTCTATTTAGCTTACTAAACATGGTTTTCATAAACACAATGGGAATAATTGCCATTAAACCTGACACTAAAATAACAATAAACAACGCTTGTTGGAGTATCAACCCAAGGTTATTGGCATTAATAGTAAATTCAACTTTGATATCAGACGCTTGATTAACAGCAAATTGAGGACGGATAGAGTTAAAGCTGGTGTTAACTAATTGCGCAATGGCTGGTAATGAAGTAGGGGATGTAATATTTATAAGTTCTTTACCTTGCTGATCACGCAAAATAAATGAAGAAAAAGTATTACCGTCAGCAAGCACTTGCTGAAGTTTATCTGGTGCTATATCGACAATAGAATGTTTACTAATATAGTTGTTTACCACTGATTGCGTTTTATGTTGTGCATCGCTTACTGCGTTGTCAAACGCTGACGCAACAAAATAGCCACCAATACTTGCAAACAACAGCCAAGATATTAATTGAATAAATATGAGTTTTTTGAAACCAGCCATGTCTTATTCTTTTTAGTAGATCAAAGGGAAGGAATCAGATCCTTGATTAATCAAATTATTTTACACTTATTATATGTGTATTAAAAAGAAATATTTTGATTGTAGTAGAGTAGTGGAATTGTTTAGGAAAGTCTAATTGATTCTTTAAGTTGGCTCCCCCTCCCCGACTCGAACGGGGGACCTGCGGATTAACAGTCCGTCGCTCTAACCAACTGAGCTAAGGGGGAACTACAATACTTAAATTTTATATGATTTGGCTCCCCCTCCCCGACTCGAACGGGGGACCTGCGGATTAACAGTCCGTCGCTCTAACCAACTGAGCTAAGGGGGAACAATAATCATATTACATAAACTTGGCTCCCCCTCCCCGACTCGAACGGGGGACCTGCGGATTAACAGTCCGTCGCTCTAACCAACTGAGCTAAGGGGGAATCGTTTATGGTTGAAAAGACTGGCTCCCCCTCCCCGACTCGAACGGGGGACCTGCGGATTAACAGTCCGTCGCTCTAACCAACTGAGCTAAGGGGGAAGCGTATGTGCCTTTCAACGGGGCGAAATATTAATGACCGCGCTGCAAAGTGTCAACACATAAAACCGGATAAACAAAAAAAAGCAGTCTGTTCGATGTTTTTATGTTCGATCTGGCTGTTTTGTGGCTTTTTTTCTCCCTATTTGAGTCGTGTAGATCGAGATGTGGCATAAAATTATGGTTTCTAACGACTAAAAAACAAACAAGTTAACCGCCAAGCAAATTATAAAAGTGATCATTTATCTAGTTTTGTACGAATAAATTTATGAAATGTACTTTTTTAACGTTAGCTAATAAAAGCGCAAATTCGCAATAATTAAATTTACTTATGCATTTAATTAGTCGTTAACGAAAAATGCCGAGAAAAAAATGACATACAGATCTGAACCCTTAGTTTAGCGACTTAATACCCATGAGAATAGCAAGGAAATATATATATATTTTTTTATTTCAATTGGTTAAATTTATTTTTTCATATTGAATGGGCGTTTAAATAAATGTGACAGATCATTGGTACAGGGGTTAAGTATGTTTTTGTAACTAACAGATCTAAATGATAACTAGGGAATAGGTAAGAATAGATGGGAAAACGCGGGATAAATAAGGGTTTAAGCACTGTTTTATAAAAATAAAGCGCGAAAAGATAAAGCGCGAATTAATGATAAATAAAAGTACGAAACCGTGATAAAAACGGCGTTCATTGATAAATTAAAAGCTAAGCTCAGCTTTTACAACTTTTCCTAATAAACCGAGTGTTTTTAGAATGTAATGAGATTCGGTTTCACCACCTTCAATTGCAAAGCTCAAGTCTTTACGAGTAGGGTGATCAAACAACAAATGAAGCTTAGAATTGGTAAGCTTTAACTTGGCTGCAAAATAACCACCATTCATTGGATTTAAAAACCCATAAATCGAATCAGCATCAATAGTTTTATTACTGGTATCTATAGAAACTAATGCACCTGCTGGAATAAGCGTATGTGACTCTTCGCTTAGTTGAACTTGTAACTTATCAGTATGATTTTCATCACTCAGCTGGCTCTGAGTATGGGCCACAGACGTTGGTGTTAAAGAGTCTAACGCACGATCAATTGCATTTGGTGAAGCTTTAGAATCATCCAGGCGTTTTAATAAAACATTGAGAAATGGCTCATCAACTAAAGCTGAAAACTCCACTAAATAATCGAAAGGGGGATCGCGACTATCCTCATATTTTGATTGAGTGTTTCTATGCACGCCAGTTCGTTCGGCTACTGTTCCGATATCTAAGAACTTACGTTCTCTTAACGTTTTTAAGTACTCATTGAATGCAGGCATTAACTTTATCAATAGTTATGATCGTGGACATGACAGTATTTAATCACACAAGCGAGTGCATACAAAATAAAAATTGAAAATCTGCTTTTCTTCGAAGTGCGATCTCTTCGCACTTCAAAGCGCGAAGTGCGATCCAGCCAAGCAAAAAACTAAAAAATTAATTTCACCTATAAATCAATACCTTAATTGCAATGCACTCACTTGTGTGCAAATAATGCTTGTATGCACAACTTTGTGTGTATATATTTGTGTGCATGAATACAAAATACACACGAAAGGGTGCATAAAATGGAACATGCAAATCGTCCAGGTTGGACGGTAACAGAAATAAAGGCAGCCTTAGAAGTTGAGGGTTGGTCTTGTCGTCAACTTTCATTTAGTCGTGGCTATACATCAAACGCAGTGCAAACAGCTTTACATCGGCCTTACCCCGTAGTTGAAAAAATAATTGCCGAAGTAATTGGCGTCAGTGCCTTTGAAATATGGCCTGAGCGCTATGGGGTAGATGGTAAACCAAATCGTAAAGCAGGCCGCCGTAAATTAATGAGGGTTGAATAATGGAACTATTAACAGCTCACCAGATAGCTGCATTCTTGCTAGTAAGTAAGCGCAGTATTCAATTAAAAGCTAAGGCTGAGGCATGGCCCTATACAGAAGTAAAAGGCCGAGGCGGAAAAGTTCGTAAGTATGCACTTGTTGAACTTCCTGCACATGTTTGTGTGCAAGTGCAACAAGCAATGATTCAAGATAATCAATCTCCAGCAGCTCAAAGTGGCAAAGGATACCTTGCTGTGAACGAGCAAAGTGATCGTTTAAACCAACAACTAGCAACAGAACTTAAGCATCAAAACTTAAAGCAACTTGCAGGGCTTGAGAATATCCCACCCAAAGCAAGTGCGAAAATCTATTTATTAAACGCAGCAAAAGAGTTTGTAAGTGCGAACAGTCTACCTAAAGTTTTAGGGTTTGATCTATTTAGTGAGCGCTATAACCAAGGCTTGTTAGATATACCAGCAGAGCACAAAAGCTTAATCCCATCCGTTTCGCGTATTACCTTATTGCGCTGGCAAAAAACGGTAGATCAAAAAGGCATAGCAGGACTTGCTGTAAAAATTAAGCGCTCAGGCAAATCAATCATCGACTCTGATCCAGAGCTTAGTGATTTTTGCATCGCTATGATTTACCAATACCCACACGTAAAAGCCACGCAAGTAAAAGAAGGTTTAATAGCCCGTTTTTACAGCCAGGGCAAAGCAATTCCAGCTGAGACCACAATCCGTGAATGGCTAACACGTTGGAAGCGCGACAACAGCGCGCTCTACACAAAAATGGCAAACCCAGATGCTTGGAAAAACAAGTATATGAGCGCCATGGGTAAAATGGACGAAAACATTAAACGTATTAATCAGTTATGGGAGTTCGATTCAACCCCGTCTGACGTAATGCTCGTTGATGGCCGTCACTCGCTAATCGGCATTATCGACGTATTTACTCGCCGTTCTAAAGTTGTGATCCACCCAACCAGCGACAGCACCGGTATTTGTTTAGTTATCCGTAAAGCCATACTTGATTGGGGTATCCCTGAAATTGCTCGTACTGATAACGGCAAAGACTACACATCAATTCAAATTACTAGTGTGTTTGATGCACTCGACATAAAGCACGAAACAACACGCCCATTTAGCGGAGAAGAAAAGCCATATATTGAGCGCTTTTTCAAAACGTTTTCGCATGATTTAGCTGAGCTACTAACAGGCTATATAGGTCATAACGTTTCAGAACGTCAAGCAATCGAAGCGCGCAAAACCTTTGCCCAGCGCTTATTAGCAAAGCAGGGCGGCGATAAATCAGCAGTTGATATCAACATGACCGCTCAGCAGCTGCAAGAGTTCGTAGATAACTGGATCGACAACCGTTATCACCACAAGCCACACAGCAACATAGGCAACAAGACACCATTCGAATTATTCGCAGCAAGTCGCGACCAAATCAAAGTGATCAAAGACGAGCGTTTGCTTGATGTAATGCTACAGCCAGTACCTACAAACCGTGGTTTACGCACAGTTGGTAAAGAAGGTATCAAGCTAAGTGGCGGGTTCTATATTGCCCCAGAGCTTGGCGCAATCGTAGGTAGCGAAGTGCTATGTAAATGGGACCCTAAAAACGTAGGCCGTATATACGTATTTAATCGCATGAATAACGAGTTTATTTGTGTCGCGGTAGATCACGAAATTCAGTCCGCAGGTATGACACGCCAAGACGTTGCGCACCACGCAAAACGCAGCCAAGCAGCCGAAACATCACGCCAGCTAAAAGAGCTTAAAAAGACCGCTAAATCAGTAAATGTATCAGATATAGCAAATGAAGTACTCAGCCATTACAGCGAGCAAAATAAAGCATTAGCAACACTGCCTAAACAAAGTGTTGAACACACTAATGTCATTACTCAATCGGCAATTAAAGCACTTGATAGCAAGCCTGTCACAACCTACAGCGACGAACAACTAAGCGAGTTTGAGAGACGCCGTAAGCAGTTAAGTGATGAAACAGCGGCGGCAAATATCAACCCAGTACCGTTATTTAATAACCCACAAGACAAAGCCATGTACCACAAAAAGCAGCGACTAAACAACCAATTAAGTGATGTAGATGCGCTTTGGCTGAATACGTGGGAGCTGCAAAACCGTGCCTTATCAGCACGACTAGATGACCTATTAACAGAAATGAACGCAGCACCAGCTGCACTAACTCAATTGCAAAAACAGTAAAGGAATTAACCATGAAAACTAAAATAGCGATCGTAAGTAACGTAGTAGCCACTCAAATGATGGTTGAAGCACTAACTCAGCGCGCGCATGGCGTGCCAGGCATAGGCTTAATTTACGGTGATCCAGGTCTTGGTAAAACTACCGCAACTGCATGGTTAGTAAACCGCTGCGACGGTATCTATATTCGTGCTACATCAGGTATGAGTTTAACCCAGTTACTGCGCCAAATAGTTAAAGAGTTAAGCGGCCCTGATATTTATACCCGTGAGGCCATGCTTAATTACATCATTGAACACATGGCTATCTCTAATCGCACTCTATTTATTGATGAAGCCGACTACCTATTAAACGACAAAAACACCTTAGAAATCGTGCGAGATATCCACGACCTAACTTACTGCCCAGTAGTATTAATTGGCATGGAATCAGTTCGCCGTAAATTACAGCGTCATCGTCAATTCTATAACCGTATTTCAGAATGGTTAGAGTTTAAGCCAACCCAATTTGAAGATTTACAAATCATCGTTAACGCAGTAATCGAGCCTGTTCTAACTATTCAAGATGATTTACTCAAACAGCTACTTAGTGATACTGACGGCGAAGTGCGTCGCATCATTACAGGCCTATCAAAAATAGAGGCATTCGCACTTGCTAACGGCTTAACAAGTATCGACCTACAACAGTGGGGCTCAAAAGAATTTTTCCTTAAAAAAGCGTAGGGGAAAATCAGTGAGCCGCCAAAAATTACAAGACGCATGGCAAGCAATGAAAATCCTAAAACGGTTTTCATTGCAACAAGTGCGCGACGCAATCGAACACACCACATTAGATAGCTTAAAGGCCTTTGCAAAGCGTCTAGTCGCAGAAAACGCAATTGCTGAACATGTTGATCATGAGGACGTTACATACAGCATGTTAAACGCAAAATATAACCCGTTTGAACAGCCAGTAAATAGTGGTGTAACTAATAAAAATTCAGGGAGACAACGCATGTGGCAATCAATGCGCATCCTAAACGAATTTGATGCAGGACAAGTGGCAAGTACCGCTAATGTGTCGCTGTCATCAGCTCGCTCATATATCTCAATACTTAAAAAAGTAGGGTACATATTTGTTGTAAAAAATGCTCCGCGTTCAGGCTCATTAATAGAGCGAGCAGGGGAGACAACTATTTACCGCATGCTCAAAAATACCGGGCCTAAACGGCCAATTCCCAAAACTAAAGGCGTGTTTGATGCCAATACAAACAAGCTCGTTAAGTTCAAAGAAGTAAAGCGCAAAGCAGTGCAAATAGCTCCCGTTACCTTAGGAGAGGCGCATGACTACAACTAACTGGTTGCAAGTACTTGCTGATGAAACAAAAGCGCAAGGGATGCGCCTCGTAGCTCAAAAACTAGGGGTGAGTAAAGCAACTGTAAGCCAAGTAATAAACGGTAAATACAAGGCAAACACCAAAGTCATTCAGCAACGTGTCGAGGGTGTTTTTATGGCAAGCACTGTTGATTGCCCAATCCTTGATGTGATCCCAATCAACGTATGCCTAGAGCACCAGGCTAAAAAATTTGCAGCAACCAATCATGTTCGCGTTGCACTTTATCGGGCGTGTCGTAATGGCTGCCCTCACTCAAAAATTTGCGAGAGTAAATAACCATGGAACTACGCGACACATTAATAGAACTGCAAAAAAGAGGGCTGCGAGTTATCAGCTCACATAAAGGCTTTAGCCGCCACATCATCGAAGTGGCAGGCAAAGCCCCAGCACATTTACCAGTAATAACCGAAACCAAAAACGGGCAAACGCGCCAAGTTCGCCCAGCAAAACTACACGGTCAAATCATCATGTTTATAGAAGGATAAACCATCATGCCACAAGGTTTTTTAGTTAATCATAAAGGCCATCAAGTGCCGCTTAAAGGCATTCGCCCAGCCGATATTATTCGCCATGAGTTTGTGCAGTCAGCCATTGCCAAAGCTAAAGAGCAAAGCCAAGCCCTTGCTGAATTTAAAAAGCAGCAAATGAGCGAGTTTGACGCATTCATGGGCTTACTAGCCCAAGAGTACGCAGTAGAAATGGGCGGCAAAAAAGGCAATGTCACACTACGCAGTTTTGATCACAAGCAAAAAATCACCCTGCAAGTGCAAGAAAGCATCGAGCTTGGCCCAGAGCTACTAGTAGCAAAAGAGTTAATAGACGAGTGCCTAAACGAGTGGAGCGAGGGCGCTAACGAAAATCTAAAACTCATTATTGAGCAAACCTTTGCCACCGACAAAAAAGGCAAAGTTAGCGTGCAAAAAGTACTTGGCTTGCGTCGCCTTAAAATCACTGACGACAGCGGTAAATGGCAGCGTGCTATGGACATCATAGCCGATGCAATCCAAGTCATAGATTCAACCCGCTTTATTCGTTTTTACGAAAGCGTAGGCGAGCAAGAGCGCGCAATATTACTTGATATAGCAAAGCTGTAAAGGGGAAACATCATGGAAGTTACACCAACAATTCAAGTAAATGAACATAGCGATTTACAAAGCCTTGTAACCCTCGTAGCGAAAAGCAAAGAGCCCGTGAATATCAACTTTGTATTTCAAAACATCACTTTTGTAGTGCAAAGCCAGCTGGTTGGCATCAACCCAACAGTGCAAAAAGGCATAACACAACCCAGTTAAGTAACCAAAAAGTGCGCATGGATGCGGCTTTTTATCAAAGCTTTTTCAATTAGCAAGAGCTTTGATAAACAGCAAACATAGGAGGTTTTATGACTACCCCAAATACACAAGTAACGCCAAGCCTACAACTCAAAGAGCTGGCCGCGCTGGTTAAGTTTTTAGAGCTATCACACACTTTTGCAATTGATAGCAGCGTGTTTACACAGCAAGAAGGCGCAGACATTTGCCAAAGCTATTTAAGTCTACGCGAGCAGTTAGAAGAGTTTAAACGTCATGACTAAGAAAAAACTTATACAGCTAATTCACATAGCTAAAAGCCAACTAGGGCTAGACGACGACACCTACCGCGCCGCATTACTAGGCTCTGCGGGTAAAACGTCATGCAGCCAAATGAGCCTACCCGAGCTAAACCAAGTGCTAGAGCACTTTAAAAAAGCAGGGTTTAAAGCCAAGGCTAAACGCCGTTTAAGCCCCAAATCATCACCAAAGCAACATGGCGAAATAAACAAAATCCGCGCTATTTGGATCACCATGCACAAACAGGGTTTTGTACGCGATGGCTCAGAAACCGCCTTAGATGCCTATGTAGACCGCATGCTAAACCGTGCAATAGTTGGGGCGAACGTCAGTTACCACACCCATTTTTTAACTCAGCAGCAAGCTATACAGGTACTAGAGTCGCTTAAAAAATGGCACAAGCGTGAATTACTAAAAGAGCAACAGGGTGATAATAATGGCTAATCATACAGAACAGCAAACAGAACTATTTGGTAGCAGTGTTGAAGAGCTGCAAAATTGCCTTACTAAGCTATCACCAGATGATGCCGCAGCCGTTCGCAAGCGCTGGCCTAGCAACTTACAATCTCTAGCGTTACTCATAGAGGCTGAGCTGACTAAAGCCAAAGTTAATGATCCACACATAGTAGGTGAGGCTATCACCTTGGCAATAGGTCATTATTTTGGTGGACGTGATGTATACATACCAACAGATCAACGATTAAAAGCAGCACTGCGTGATATCCAAATTTGGCAAGAGTTTAATGGCTATAACATGGAAAACTTAGCCATTAAGTTTGGCTTAACACAACGGCGTGTTGCTGAAGTAATTCAGCAACAGCGTAGTGTGGAGTTTCAAAGGAGGCAGAGAAATTTGTTTTAGCCGTAACTTAATCCCAGGTTAGTCCTTTTCTACCATTTAAATTATTGGTTTTAGAAAGTTTGTAATAGCTTTCTAAGGCTTCGTATTTAAGGTTAGAGAGTTCTTCAATGCCTTTTTTTGTGAGTGATACATTATTTTCGTCATTAATTTCGATTAATTCATCGTCAAAGTTTGAGGATGTTAATTGTTTACCATTTGATGCTTTATAACCTAGATCTTTCAACAACTTATTAATATGTAAAGGTTCTTGAAGTAATGCTTCAAAAAAAATTATTTTGTCAACTTTCTGTGGTGAGAGTTCAGATGAGATAATTTCTTGATTTATCTTTACATTTGAAAATAAATCAAAAATTTTATTTACTTTACTTTTGTATCCTTCAATCTTATGCGCTTCGCTAGTCCTGTAAGAAGTCAATTCTTCTGTTGCTAAAGTAAGTTCATTTTTTAATTTTTCGAATTCATGTTCATAGTAGTTTCTTAATGAATTTGACTCTTCTAAAGTTAAGCTATGAGAACTAAAAAGCTCAGGTAAAGAGTTCATTTGAAACTCTCTAGTATAGGCTATAAATCGGGTGTAGCCTGCAGTAAACAGAGGTAGTAAAAATACAAGAGCTAAGCTTGAAGCTAGAGGAAACACTAAATTAAGACACAAGTCAGAATAGTTTTCAGAAACTGCTTTTAATTTATATACAACATCGAGATTAGAAAAAAATAAAAAATATATAGCTTTCCAGTTAAAAAACAACCACGAAATTATGAAGCTACCTAGCAACGGGTGTGTAACCTTATCAGTTATTGATGCTTTTATTGAGTTAGACATATCGATCAAGGATGACATTGTAAGTCCTTTTTTATATTGTTGTTTTATCTATATTTAACTTAAGACAAAATTAACATGGATTGTAATATGCAAGAAATAAAAAAAAGAATAAATACTCATTTTCTAGATTCAAGTATGCCGCCAATGGTAATGTTAGATGGGCAATGGGGAAGTGGTAAAACTTATTTTATTAGAAACAACTACATGCAAAATACTTCTGACGAACAAGATGCAAAGTTGGGTTCAAAGAAGAAAATATTTTTTTCTTTATATGGCATAAACTCTCTAGATGACTTTAAGGATAAATTACTGTCACACTTAATGCTTGGAAGAGGGGATGGAGAACAGATAGCAACACATGCTACGAGCTTTGTTACGTCTATCTCTAAATATTTGGGTTCAGAAACATCAGGAGCACTTTCAGTAGTAGGCAGTTTAGCTGGTGCTTTGAAGCATTCTTACCTTAATGATATTTCTGATATTATCTTAATATTAGATGACCTTGAGAGGTTAGATGACCCTAAATTACAAGGCCAAATTCTCGGGGAGTGTTTAGAGTTAGCAGAAAAGAAAAGTTTTTATGTATTAGTTTTGGCTAATAGTGAAGCGATTTCGGAAAGTTCTAGACCATTACTCGAAAAATCTTTTTCAGAACTGGTCACCTTTGAATTGACCCATGACGAAGTTTTCAAAAACTGTATTTCGGATACTTCTTTTTCTACTGATGAACAAAGAATTTTAAAAAGTTATAGCACACAATTCCAAAATCAAAGAGCCTTAAAAAGGGGAATTAAGCAAATTGAAAAGATTTGGTCGAATATAAATAATAAAGAATATCTTCACGTTGAAGAATCATTTACTAACCTTTGCAGTCAAGTTTTGGCTGTTGTTTATGCTAAATATGAATTGAATGGGGATTATAAAACATTAGCGTATTGTCTTTCATCAGTAAGGGCAAAATCATCTGTTAGTTTTGTTATTAAAGCTAAACAAGGTATTGAAGAAGTAAAGTTATCAGAAAAACAACAGAGATATGCTTCATTATTAAGAAATTTGGTGTATGAAGAAAATATATTTAAATCAATTTTTTATGGTGCATGTAATTTTACTGACCCAATAAAAGACCTTGGCCTAGTCAAAATTGAATGTAAATATTGGAAATTACTTAGTCGCGATTTAACACGCATAGAAAATCAAGAAGACTTTGACGAGCAAGTTTTAGCGCTTAAGGACTACTTATTTAAGCAATTAAAGTTGGATTGTTTTGAGTGGTTTTTAGCGGCTAATATATATATGGAGTTAATAAGTAATAATTACTTATTGATAGAGGCTAGTACTGAATTAAAAGCTTTAGAGGAAGCTGTTACTATAGATAAATTTGAGGTTGGAAGGGCTAACAGAATTTTAAGTATGGGCGATACAGAATCTGGATTAGAACCTTTGAAAGCAACGTTACTATTAATAGCAAACACTTTAGATAGTCAAAAGTCTACGGATAAACTCATGTTAGAATTCAGTGAAGATGTCTATGCTACAATTCTTCGATTACAAGCAAAAGATAAAACAGAGCTTATTTTTGATAAAATTGATCCAAAATCGATATACAGTTTAATTGAGAATAACTGGGATCATAGAGATATTTTATATTTTACTAACTATTTGACTGATAGGTATTTTAACTTTCCTGTCCCGAAGTTTTTTTCAGAAACGAGCTTTTTTAAAGAACTCGATTCATCATTAAAAAGTCTAGACTTTGATAGTACCCTCAAAAAAGGCTCGTTAATTAATCTAAAATTGCAAGTTGAAAGTATAATTAATACATTAAATAAGCTTGAATCAAGCTATTTCCCGAAACCCCGCACGGCCATTAATTAAAGCTAACTAACCACAATACCGAAAAACAACAAGGTTTTTCGGTATGCTCCCAACTCTAAATTACTTTAAACAATCACCAGAAATACAAGCAGCGCTTGCCCCGTACTCGCTTAAATTTGCCCAGTGCATATTAACTATTTTGTATTTAGAGGGCGGTTTACGCAGTGACGGCGGTTTAAACGATCTAGCCTCAGACCGTGGCGGCCTTACAAAGTACGGCATTAGTCAACGTGCATACCCAAACCTAGACATTAAAAACCTAACCCTTGCCCATGCTGTACGGCTTTATCACCGTGACTATTGGCGTGCAATGTACTGCGAGCAAGTCCCCGCAGGTGTTGATTTTATGCTGCTTGATGGTGCAGTGCAGCACGGCGCACCCGCAATGACCCAATTAACTCAGCGTCTGGTTAACTCAAAGCCTGATGGCCGTATGGGACCAAAAACCCTAGCCGCTATCGTAGAGCGCCCAGCACTTAGCTTAACCGTATTGCTCAGCGTAAACCGTGGCCGTAAGTACGCCCGTATTTGCGCGAATGACCCAAGTCAAAAACCAAACCTTGAGGGCTGGTATAACCGCCTAGCTCACGCCTCTGAATATGCTGTTAAACAGCTGTTAGAGGTGCATTAAATGGGCAGCAATTGGGAGTGGTCATATCGCAAAGGCCGCGATGACCGTATGAAACAAGAGGTTGATGCGCGCATGCACAATATGCCATTCGACCCGCGAAAAATCCCCCTACACAGCCACTGCGGCACAATGCAAAGCTATTTCAACAAGGGCTGGCAATCAGTAAGAGCCATCGACATACAGCTACGCGTAGACGGCCAACAAATCTATAAAAACGCCCGTGCAGCCCTTAAAAAACGTTTTGGAGAATCCAATGGTCGCTAAAGTAAAGCCACTCACCACAGCACAAAATACCGTCATTAAAGAGCTAGCGCTTACTTTAGTGTTTAGCGAAATAGAGCAGCACGTAGTAAAGCCAAGCTACGAAGAGGCCACCGGTAAAAAATACGACTCACAACACCCTGAGTCATTTACCAACACCATGCTAGACAGCAACCCCAAGGCTAAACAGGTATGGCACGCCTTGCAGGCTGCAATAAAAAAAGAGCACAAGCGCCAGCACAGGCTTTTCAAGGAGCAAGAGAATGGCAATTAAAAATTGGTTTAACGTTGTCGAGCCTGTCACCAAATTGATTGACAGCCTCTTTACCAGTGACGAAGAACGCCAAACCGTTACCAATGAACTCAAACGTATCGAGAACACAGCGCAAAGCCAAGTACTAGAGCTTGAGGGCAAAATTGTAGAACTACAAGGCAAAGTGCTAGAGGCGCAATCGCAAATCATTACAGCCGAGGCCAAAGGCGAAAGCTGGTTACAGCGTAATTGGCGGCCTATTACCATGCTGACTTTTTTGATTTTGATTTGCCTTGATTCCTTTGGTGTGCTGGCGTTTCGCTTATCTGAGCAAGCATGGGACTTACTGCAACTAGGTATTGGTGGTTATGTAATTGGCCGCACCGTTGAAAAAGCTGCACCGGGCGTTAAGCAAGGCATTAAAAACGTAATTGAAAAAGTAAGGAAACCAAATTGAGCAAATTTGACGATGCGCAAAAAATAGAACAACACCTGCTAGATGCTGCGCTATCCATGCATCGAGAAAAATCAAACAAACCAGGTGCAGAGTTTATGCACTGCCAAGAGTGCGGCATTGACATACCCGCAGCACGGCGTAAAGCGGTTAAAAACTGTAGTACCTGTGTTGAGTGCCAATCACTTATTGAAATACAACAACAGCATTACAGGGCTTAGCATGGATTTTATTTTGGAGTGGTACAAAGCCATTTTAACGGTAGGTATTGCCATAGTTGGGGCCGCTGCATTGGCTTGGCTGCGCAGTACCTTTGTTACTAAGAAAGCACATGAAGATATTTCAAAAGCGTTAGAAACCCGTTTAAGCGCTGTCGAGAAAACCATCGAAGACTTGCCCAACTCAGAAGATCTACACGAGCTAGATAAACGCTTGATCGAAGTCAGCGGCAAAATTGACGGCTTAAATCCCCAGCTAACCGACCTAAAACGCCTAACTGATCTACTAATGGAAAACGAACTTAGAGGCGCGCGCAGCAGCGATAGCTAAGCCAACAATAATTTACTACAGGAAAAAACCATCATGGCAATGTTACAAGTTCAAGCCGAACATCAACGAATTAGCATTTTAATCGCCCTTAAAGAATCCGCCGATTACGGTGCAAACAGCAGTATGTTAGCCGATGTGCTACAGCGCTATGCGTTGGGTTGTAGTCGTGATCAGCTTAAAACCTTACTTAATTGGTTAGGGCAAAACGGCTATATAACACTCGATAAACTCACAGAAAACACATGGGTTGCCCGTATTACGCAATCAGGCATAGACGTAGCTGAGGGTACAAGTGTTGTTCCTGGCATTAAACGCCCAGGGCCTCGGGGGTAACTATGAGTGAGTCAATCCGCAGAGGCCAACCCAGCAAAGTTGATTTACTGCCAGAAGATATTAAAAAGCAGCTCGACTCAATGCTACGTGATAAGCGCTTTAGCCAAGGTGAAATACTCGATGCTGTAAACAGCCTTATTATTGAATCTGGTTTAGATGAAGGCGCAACTATTAGCCGCAGTGGCTTAAGCCGTCATGCCCAAAAAACCGAAGCCATAGGCCAAAAGCTACGCGACCTGCGCGAGTCAACCAAAGCACTCACCGCAGAGCTGGGCGAAAAGCCCACAGGCGATACCACCAAGCTTATTTTAGAAATGGGCCGCTCGCAGTTGTTCCGCGCTATGCAGCAGCAAATGATGAACCCCGACGAAGATGCAGCGGTAGACATCGACACCATAAAAGACGCCATGCTCGCAGCTCAGCGCCTAGAGCAAACCGCCATGGCCGCCCATAAACGCCAGCAAGAAATAGAAAAAGCCTATGCTGAAAAGCTCGCTAAAGACCTAGACCAAAAGGTTAAAAACGAAAACTTACCGCAAACCGCAGACGACATGCTGGCCTTTTTCAAACGCGACATATTAGGGCTAAAGCATGACTAGCACCGCGCAAAGTATTACCCAAACTAACGAATTACCACTTAGCAAAGTGGCAGGTTCTTTAGCGGTTGCCATGGGCACAGACATACTTTTTGGTTATCAAAAAGCATGGATGGAAGATGATGCAATAGTTAAAATTGCCGAAAAGTCTCGCCGTACAGGGTTAACTTTTGCCGAAGCGCTAGACGACGTACTAAGCGCAGCTGCACCCGCAAACGCACAAAACACCTATTACCTTGGCTCAGATAAAGAAATGGCTAAGGAGTTTATAGACGCTTGTGCATTTTGGGCGCAAAAGCTCAACATGGTTATGAGCGAAGTAGAAGAGGGTATATTTGAAGAAAAAGACCCCGACGGTACAAAGCGATCAATCAATACCTTTGAAATAAAATTCCCAAGTACGGGTAAAAAAATAGTAGCGCTCAGCTCAAACCCGCGCAACTTACGTGGCCGCCAAGGTAACGTTGTAATAGATGAAGCTGCATTCCATGACCGCTTAGATGAAGTACTTAAAGCTGCCATGGCGCTTACTATGTGGGGCGGGCGAGTACGTATTATTTCGACCCATAACGGGGTAGACAACTTATTTAATACCTTAATAACCCAAGCGCGGCGCGGCCTTAAAAAGTATTCCGTGCATCATATTCCTATTGATAAAGCACTTAGGCATGGGCTTTATAAGCGCATTTGTTTAGTGAGTGGACAAACGTGGACACAAGCAAAAGAAGACGCATGGCTCGCTAATCAAGTTGATTTTTACCCCACTGCCGATGCCGCAAACGAGGAGCTTTACTGTGTACCAAGCCAAGGCGCAGGGCAATACCTAAGCCGCCGCCTACGTGAGCGTGCCTTAAGCGACGACTGTAAAGTACTGCGCTATGAAGCCCCAACCGACTTTGAAAGCTGGACCGAAGAGCAACGCGTAAAAGACGTAGCCACTTGGTGTAAGCAAAATATTGATGATTTAATTAGTGGGTTAAATCCTGATCTAACCCATGCATTTGGTGAGGATTTCGCACGTAAAGGCGATTTAACCGTATTCAGTATTGGTGAGATAAACCAAGACACCAGCCTAATTGTGCCGTTTATGGTAGAGCTGCGTAACGTTACCTACGAGCAGCAAAAGCAAATCATGCTTTATATTTGTGACCGTTTACCAAAACTGCGCGGCCTAGCGTTTGATGCCACAGGTAACGGCGGTTATTTGGCCGAAGCCGCAAGCCTTAACTATGGCACTGAGCTAGTTGATTGTGTGCATTTATCACAAGCCTGGTATCGCGAGTGGATGCCAAAACTAAAAGACTACTTTGAAACCGACAACATCACATTACCTAAAGACCAGGACGTACTCGACGACCTAGGCCAAATCAAACTTAAAAATGGTATTGCTCAAGTTGATAAAGGTAAAAACACCGGTAGCGACGGCAATAAACGCCACGGCGATAGCGCGGTATCAATCGCTATGCTAATCCGCGCCGCTGAAATGGACGGCAGCGCCATCGAATTTACACCACTGCCTAGTAAAGCTAAGCAAAGCGTAAATAGCATGCGGCCAGACCACAGCGACGACTTTGCAAGTGATCGTAAAGCCGCATGGTAGCGCACCGCTTTAGGGTGTTTTATCAAGAGATATTCACAGCCCAAACGCAGCAGCTTGATATAACCGCCGCCAGTTTAGCCAAGGCCCACCAACACACATTAACGCTTGATATATACGTACTAAGCATTAAGCCCATCATTAAAGTTAGAGTAAACCCATGACCCAAATAGTAGATATTCACGGCAACCCAATTACATCAACCGACTTTAAGCAAACCCAAACCGAGCAAGATAGCCGCGTGGGCATGCTAATGCGCCAGTTTGCTGAGCACCCAAGCGAAGCGCTTACCCCAGCCAAATTAGCGCAATTACTAAAAGATGCCGACGCAGGTAACTTAGCGGCCATGGCCGACTTAGCCAAAGACATGGAAGACAAAGACGGCCATCTATTTAGTGAGCTTACCAAGCGCCGCCGAGGCTGGCTTAAATACGATTGGTCAGTAGAGCCGCCACGTAACGCAACAGAGCAAGAAGAAAAAGACGCTGCTGCAATACAAGAAATATTAGAAGATGCCACTTGGTTAGAGGATCTAATTTTTGATTGTAGCGACGCAATACTAAAATCGTTTTCGTGCAATGAGCTGAACTGGGCGTATGACGGTGGCGAGCATATTATTACCGGTTATGAATTTCGTGATCAAAACCTATTCCAAACCCATCCAGATAACCGCAACCAGTTAATGCTGCGCGACAACAGCTATACAGGCCAAGCGTTAAACCCGTTTGGCTGGTGCGCGCATATTCATAAATCCAAATCGGGTTATATTCACCGCACCGGGTTAACCTCAACGGTGGCATGGCCGTACTTATTTAAAAACTATTCAATCCGCGACCTTGCTGAGTTCCTAGAGATTTACGGCTTACCGCTGCGCTTAGGCAAATACCCAAATGGCGCAAGTGATGACGAGAAAGCCACTTTGTTACGTGCTGTGCTTAGCATCGGCCATAACGCTGGCGGCATTATTCCAAAGGGAATGGATATTGAATTTCAAAATGCGGCTAACGGTCAATCAGATCCATTTGAAGCCATGATCAAGTGGTGTGAAACCACCCAAAGTAAAGCGGTGTTAGGCGCAACGCTTACTAGTCAAGCCGACGGTAAAACCAGCACAAACGCGCTTGGTAATGTACACATGGACGTACTAGACGACATAACAGAGAGCGATTTAAAACAAGTAGCCAACACCATTACACGCGATATTATTTACCCTATGCACGCGCTTAACTCTAAAAGTTACTCAGGCGCACGCCGTATTCCGCGCTTTAAATTTGACACCAGCGAAGCCGAAGACATTGCCCAGTTAGCCCCAGCACTTAAAATACTCACCGAAGTTAATTACCCAATTCCTGCAAAATGGGTGAGCGAAAAAACCCAAATCCCACTCCCTGAAAAGGGCGAGGCTATTTTAAGCTTAACTCCAATAACAGAGCCACAAACCGCTTTAAAAGGCTTTGCCGCACTTAAATCAGCAACGCAAAAAGACAACGCCGACTTATTGGCTGAGCAGCTAGCCGCACAAGCACAAACGCACTTAAATAGCATGAGCGATGCTGTAACCGAGCTTGTTAAAAATGCCAGCAGCTTAGAAGAAATACGAGACGGCATACTTGAATTAGAGCCGCAAATAAGTGCAGAGGGTTTTACTGAGATAATGGCAAAGGCAATGGCAGCAAGTGAGTTGTTAGGCGCGCTAGAAGTGGATGAGGGCCGTTAAATGGCTGTTAGATATGGCTCACTGCCATTTGACGATGGCATAAACTTTTTTCGGCAAAAGCTAAATACACCTAGCGCTAGTTGGGATGACGTATGGCAAAGCGCCCACAATCGCGCATTTATGGTGGCTGGTGTTACCAAAGCCGATATGCTTAACGATTTTTACACCTCAGTTGATAAAGCGATCAGCGAGGGTAAAAGTTTAAATTGGTTTCAAAAAGAGTTTGATAATATCAAATCGCGTTACGGTTGGGAGCATAACGGCCAGCCAGCTTGGCGCAGCCAGTTAATATACGAAACCAATATTCGCCAAGCCTACAACGCGGGCCGTGAAGGGCAAATACAGGCGCTTAAAGCAAGCCGCCCTTATGCGTTATACAAACACGGCGATAGTGAAACCCCACGCATAATACATTTAAAATGGCACAACTTGGTGCTACCGGTTGATGATCCATGGTGGGATGCCCACAGCCCCGGTAATGGTTGGGGCTGCAAATGTAAAAAATACAGCCTAAGCGAGCGTGAGCTTAAACGCCGTGGCCTTACTGTAGGCACCGCGCCCGATGATGGTAGTTATACTTGGACTAATAAAAAAACGGGTGAAGAGTTTGAGCTACCATTGGGGATTGATCCGGGCTTTGACTACACCCCCAAGAATACCGCTCAGCTAACAAGCCAGGTTAAAAAGCAAATAGCAGATAAGCCACCGATCGCAAAACGCATAGAGGATTACCAAGCAACCCGCATTGTACCATCGGCTTATAGCAGCGCTAAAAACGTTACAGCGCTAAAGCTTGATCCGCTATTAGCCCAGCTAGACATTGAAGTACTTGAAGGCTTAAACGACTTTCTAACAGCCAAAAAAACTAAAACCGTATTTGTAAATCAAACCCAAATGAGTGCAGGTTCTAAAGCAAATGCAGCTATACGTAGTGAGGTGGGCGAGTACTTAGGCGTAGATGAATTTTATGCACGCATGCAATACAGCATTCGCGGTGCTAAAAACTGCGGGGGCTTTACCTCTGTAGGGTATGAGCACATAGTCGTAAAAGTGAAAAGCGCTCAAAACTTAGCTAAAGTTGATATGCAAGCGCTAAAAGACAGTGCAGCACTCACGGTGCAACGCTCAGCAAACAACAAAGGCGAATACCCGTATAATTGGCACGGTGAGACAATAAAACGTGATCACACTATTTCGCATGAGGCTAATTCATTAGATAAACACCAGGCGCATAGTTTAGTGTCTACATGGCTGCACGAACTCGGACACCAAGTGCATTACTATGCAGGTGCGCCAGAGCTTTTAAAAAATGCCTTGCCCGTAACTTATTACGGTGCGGTCAATAAATATGAGCAATTTGCAGAGGCATTCACCGCCTGGGCGCTGGCTCGCAAAGAGCTTAAAAAATGGCAGCCAGAGCTTGTAAGCTGGATAGACCAACTAGTAAAAGATGCCGCTAAATCACAGGATAAAAGACGATGAAATTAATAGAGCAAGCACAGCAGCTGCTACAGCAAACCCCGTACACATTACAAACGTGTAGAGATTTTGCAAAGCTAGAGCAACAAGCTAAAGGGCAAGAGGCTAACCAAATTGCTGATTTACTGCCCGCTCTAATTGCAGGGCTGGACCAGCAAACCCACATGCAAGCATTTGACGAAGGGCTAGTGTAATGGCTGGTGCGCGTATTGAAATAAGCACAGAGGGTGCAACGGCCATAAGTGATGTGTTAACCCAGTTGGTAAAGAACCTAGATAACTTAGCCCCTGCACTTGGCAATGTAGGCGAGCATTTAATGTTGACCCACCGTGATCACTTTGATGAGCAACGCAGCCCAGATGGCGACCCTTGGCAGCCGCTTAGCCCAGACTACGCCAAGAGTAAAAAAAAGAACAAAGATAAAATACTCAGGCTAAACGACATACTACGCGACACGTTCGCTTATAACGTAGGTGACGAATCGTTGGAGTTTGGTACAAACATGGAGTACGCCGCTATTCATCAATTTGGTGGTAGCAGCGATATGATTCCAAGATTAGCAGCAATTCCAGCAAGGCCGTTTTTGGGGCTATCAGATGAAGATGAAAAAGAAGTGATTGAGTTACTCGCTGAATTTTTGTTATAAGTAAAGTAGTCAATGGAAAATAGCTATTATGCTCGGATATGAATGATAATCTTAAAAAAATTAGATTTAATTAATTCAAAACAGCAGACATCATCATTAAAGTTTGAAAATGTTGTTTTTAAATTTAATGTTATTAAATGTAGTGAGTATATAAATTCATTTGTATTTACTAATTGTAGATTTGAAAAAGGTCTAAAGATAGAAAGGCTTACTTCAGGTAGTCATATTCAATTCGAAAACTGTGAATTTCTTCATCAAACTGGTTTACATATAGCAGATTGTCAATTCCATACTCTGAGCCTCAGAAAGTGCTACATGACTGGCTGTGGAGACGACTATTTTGATATATCTACGAGTATATTGAGTCAGACTATTTTAATTGAGAATTCAATTATTGAAACAGTAAGTGTAATTCACAGTAATTTTAATTTCGAATCATATAACTCTAAATTCCGTAAAAAATTTAGATTTTATATTTCTGAGCCTTCGACGGAAAGCCCTCAAGCCGTTACAGTGTCAGAAGAACAACTTTCTGAATTCTATCTATATTTTGGTTCTACTATTTTTGATAGAGCAGAAGTAGATATAAGGGTTGCAACAATTAAAAGGATTTCGTTTGAGCAAATAGATGATAGGAATTCTCATAATGACCAACTCGAGATTCACCAAGAAGGTATGTTAAGTATTAAGTCTAATTTGATAAAAAATATATTCATAAAAAATGTTTCTTTTACGTGTTCATATATAGACTTGGAGAATGTTCCTGTTCAAGTGTTCGAGGCTTCAAGTGCTGTATTGGGAAGTACTTTTAATTTTTCGATAAATAAACTTATTGATGAACAAAGTAGAAAAGTTGTAGCTTTAGAAATTATAGATTGTACTTTAAAAGAAAGTCGCTTTTCTGGTAGAGAGTTTGATAGACGTTTAGATTTTTCAGATACTTTTTTTACTTCTCCTCCAATCTTTTATGAAACTAAGATTCCAGAAGGTAGTATTTTTCCTAATAGTCTGCATTTTGATGTTGAAGGCAAAATCGAATATATAAATGCTTTCAGATATTTAAGGAAAGTAATGGAAGAACGAAGAGATAGAGAGCTTGAAGGCGAGTTTTTTTTACTCGAACAAGATTCAAAATTCTTACTAGATAGAAAAAAAGGAAAATTTGATTTTTTTAGATGGTGCTATAAAGAACTATCAATTTATGGAACTGATTACGATAGACCTATATATATTCTAGCTATGTCAACAATAGCATTTATTTTATATTACTATACGATAATTACGGCTCGTTGGGGAGAACCTCAATCAGGTATCGACGTAGCTGTATTATCGCAATCAGCCCACTTTGCTTTAAAACAAGTTATTATGCCTTTTTGGTCACTTAGAGATATGACGCCAATTCTTCCAATAGGGGAGTTCGATGGTTTATTAATGTTCTTAGCGTTGATTCAAAGCTCTATTTCAACAGCTAGCATAGCTTTGTTAATTTTAGCAATCAGATGGAAACTCAAGAGAGGTTAAGAGAACAACCTATAGGGGGAGTTTAAGGTTGTTTTTTTATAGTAGATACAATATGTTTAATTTTTCATTCATAAGCTTAGAATGCATTTTAAACTCGGTTTAAACAGGGTTGCATTGCTGATATTGACTCGTGTTTTACTGTGACAAACCAAAATCTACTTTTTAACCTGTAAATACCCCTTATAAATTCCCGAAACCCCGCACGGCCAACCAATTCAAATCTAAATCCATACTGAGCACAGATTATTCAAACTGTGCTCAGCCATGAAAAAACCATTTACCAAACAAAGCTTACTTGAAACCACCATAGGATTAGCTGTTTTATCAGCAAACCAGCCGGCTGATTTAGGTTTTGCTGCGTGCCGCTTTGCAAGCGAAATTAATGAGCAGGGTATCAGTGAGCGCGTAATGGTGATGCCAGATGGTTACTTTAAATCACACGACGGCCGCCCATTCGATGTGCCAGCCAATGCCTGGTTACTTGACCAAGCTGCATTTGATCTACTGAAAAGTACAGCCAGCAACCGTACCAACGATTACCATTTTGACTACGAGCACCAAACCTTACACGCCGAAGAAAACGGCAAGCCAGCCCCTGCAAGTGGGTGGTTTAACCCAAGCGATTTAGAGTATGTACCAGGCGAGGGGCTTTATGCTCTTAATGTTCGTTGGACACCTAGCGCCCGCGCACACCTAAAAAACGACGAATACCGCTTTATAAGCCCTGTTTTTCATTACGACAAACAAACAGGCCGCCCAACCAAATTACGCCACTTTGCCCTGACTAATGACCCTGCGGTAGACGGTATGGACAAAGTAGCCGTTTTAAAAACTTCTAAAACCCATGTTAACAATGGAGATACACCCATGAACGCAGCTCAAAAATTGCTGAGCTTGCTAGGTGTCACTGTGGATGGTGATAACGTCACCGATGCAGATTACACCAAAGCAACAACAGCACTCGCAGCTTTAAAGGCCAAGGCCGATGAAGCCGACACGCTCACCACCCAGCTAAGCAACGCCAATGACGCCGTTGCAGCACTTAAAGCTAATAGCCCTAATACAGAGGTTAATTTAGCTAAGTACGTGCCTGTAGAAACCTACAACGCTTTGCACACTGAAATGGTCGCGCTTAAAAGCAGCAGCGCCACGCAATCGGTTGAGCAAGAAGTAAATAAAGCCAAACAAGACGGCCGCATTATTGCGTCAGAAGTTGAATACTTAACATCGTTAGGTAATCAGCAGGGCGTTGCAGCGTTAAAAGCTGTGTTAGATGCTCGTTCACCAATTGCAAGCCTTACCGCTCAGCAAACCACTTATACACCTAAGCCAGAAAACGACAAAGATGGCTTAGCAGCACTCACCGCAGAAGACAAGTATGCCGCAGATCAACTAGGTCTAAGCCATGCTGCCTTTGCCAAAGCTAAACAGGAGCAAAACTAATGGCTTTAGTGACCCCAGCATTATTAACTGCTTTATTTACCGCGTTTAAATCTGAGTTTGAAGCAGGTAAATCAGAAGCCACACCGCAATACACAAAAATTGCTAGTGTAATTAAATCAACCTCGGCCAGTAATACCTACGGCTGGTTAGGCAAGTTCCCAAGCCTGGCTAAATGGGTGGGTGATCGTAATGTTCAAAGCATGAAAGCGCACGCTTATACCATTACCAATGACGATTACGAGTCAACTGTAGGCGTAGACCGCAACGATATTGAAGACGATAACTTAGGCGTGTATTCCCCAATTTTTAAAGAAATGGGCAGCGCGGCGGCAATTCACCCGGATGAAATGTGTTTTGAATTACTCGCAGCGGGTTTTACAACCTTGTGCTACGACGGACAAAACTTTTTTGATACTGACCACCCAGTAGCACCAAATGCCGACGGCACTGGCGCAGCAGTATCAACAGCGAATATGGCCGAAGATGCTGCTTACGAGGGGGAGCCGTGGTTTGTGCTAGACACCTCAAAAGCCCTTAAGCCGATTATTTTTCAAGAACGTAAAAAACCACAATTACTTGCCATGACCAAAGTTGATGACGAGGCGGTATTTACATCTAAACAGTACCGTTACGGCGTTGATTGCCGTGATGCCGCAGGGTTTGGTTTTTGGCAGCTTGCGTTTGCTAATAAACGCGCGTTAACGCCAGATAACCTATGGGACAGTATTGAGAGAATGAAGGCTTTTAAAGCAGATGGCGGCCGCAAGCTAGGTGTTAAGCCAATGATGTTAGTTGTTCCTGCCAGCATGGAAAAGCTAGCTACACGTATGTTAGAGCGTGAGCTTGACGCAAGCAGCTCAAACGAACTTAAAGGCCGTTTAGAGCTATTAGTCGCTGATTACCTTTAATCCCATCAATAGTTAAACCCTAATAAGTACGGGGCGTTATAGCCCCATACTTTGAAACCAGGAGTAATAATGAAATGGCTAAAACGCTTAAACTCAGCCTTATCTCTGCTGTTATTGTCAGTTGCATGCAGCCAACAGGCTACCGCCGAGCTGGTCTCAGTTTCAACCACGGTAAAAATGAAATCCCCGCTGATGGTCTTGACCAAGAGCAGCTTGATGCAATTGAAAATGATCCACGCTTATCGGTGCAAGCTATACCGCTCGATGCGAGTACTGCGCCGCAATCACAGCTGGACGCAAATAACCTGGGTGCAGATTTAGACAACCCTTTGCTCTATGCAAACGTTGATTACACCCAAGCCCCAATTGAGCTACAACCCGTTATTGCATTGATGATTGATGCACAGTTTGCAGAGCAACCTAGTTGTGCTCAGGTTTCTTATGAAGCACCAGGCGAAACCGAAGGCGAAGTAATTAAAGTTAAAGTACCTGCGCTTACTCGTGATTTAGCGTGGCAATGGCTACAAGAAGCAGCCAAAGCAGGCGAGGGCGAGTAAATGGCTTACGCAACAATAACCGCAATGCAACAGCGCTTTGGCGAGCGTGATATTATCTATTTAAGTGAGCGCGAAGATGGCCCCGTTGATGTAATTAATACCGCAGTTATTGAGCAGGCTATAAACGATGCAAGCGACGTGATTAATGGCTATTTAGCTGGGCGTTATGAGTTGCCGCTTGTCACCGTTCCTAATCTACTTGAGCAGTTTTGTTGTGATATTGCTCGCTACAAGCTTGGCACAAACGATGTGCCTGAGCATGTAGAAACCCGCTATAAGGACGCAATTAAATTTTTAATGTCAGTAGCAAAAGGCGAGCTAAGTATAGGCGTTGACGCACTAGGCCAGGACGCCAAAGTGCAAGACACCGCCACAATACAAAGCGCAGGGACTGTGTTCTCACGTGAAAAGTCAAAGGGGTTTATTTAATGTTTGAAATTACCACTGACTATTTTGCAGCTCAAAACCCGCTTAAACAGGCACTTGAACAAGTACCAGGCATTAAGCGCGTTTACTTGAGTGATGAACTGACAGACATTAAGGAAGACCGCCAAACAACACCAAGCCTTCATTTAATGTATTACTCCGATAATTTACCAGAGAGTAAAAACGCCGGTTATTTAATGAAGCTAACGCAAACATGGATAGTTGTATTAGTTGTTCGTAAGCAAGATAAAGCAGGCGAGCACTTAACAAACATTATTCGCGCTATGGCGGGCAAAGTACTTAACGGTACGGGGCCATGGCTTAGAGTAAACACCCCAGCTAAACCTCAATTCACTAGCGGCCATGCGTACTATCCGCTGGCTTTTACATGTCAAATGACTCTTAAAGGAGCGCTTTAATATGAGCGACGGTATTTTACTCGCGGGCAACATTTTTGTTGATCGCTTAAACGAACAAGGCGTAAGCACCGGCCAAATCTTTGGCCCAATTAACACCACTAAGCTCGGTATTAAAACTGAGGCTGATTCAGTCGTCCGTACATCAAATAAAAAAGCCAGCAAAGGCCAAGTGCTAGACAATGTGACAATTGCAAAGCCAGCGGCCATTACATGGGAGTTTGATGATCAACCAGCCGAAATGGTGGCTTTAGCATTAATGGGCGAAGTTGCAGCCATTAACGATGCGGCGGGTACGTTAACAGATAAAGAAGTGATATTACCTGATAATCAGTCGTGGGTTGCCGTTGGTGGTAAAAACTTTACTGATGACGTAGTTGTTAAGCAAGCTACTGAAACTAAAGTTGCAGGCGTTGATTACGAGTTTAACTTTGCACTCGGCATGATCCGTTCAATACAAGGTGGTTCATTAGCTGCTGGTGGCAGTATTACCATTACGGGCAGTTATAACGCGCGCAGTGGTAAGCGCATTAAAGGCGGTACTAAGTCACAAACACGTTTACGTATTTTTGGTGAAGGCACTAACTTAGCCAACGGTAAGCAAGTCAACTTTGAAATTTACGACACTTCGATGATGCCAACTAAAGAGCTTGATTTAGCCGGTAGTGAGTTTGTAAGTGCAGCATTGGAAGGCACAGCAAAGCTTGTAAATGGCAAAGACGAACCATTCTACATTGACGAGCTAGACGCTTAACCAATTACCTCGTACCAAAAGGCTCAGCCCGAGCCTTTTTATTCCCCCGTTTAAACACCGTTTAAAACTGAGTTAACCCATGGCAGATAAAACCCTCGAACTAGCCCTACGCGTTGTTGCAGAAGCAACGGGCAAGCAAAATATTGAGCAACTGGTTCAAGAGCTGCGCAACATTGAGCAAAGTGCCGATGCCGCTAATCCTGCTGCTGATAAACTCAGTGAATCACTAGACCAAACCGATACCAGTGCCAAGAAAACCAGCCAAACAGCAGGCAAGCTTGCCAATGAATTAGACGGGTTAGCTAATCAGGCTGATCTAATACGTGCATTTGAGCAGTCAAAACAAAAATTAGAACAACAAGAAATAGTCACAGCGGCTGCCGCTCACGCACTTGAACAATTACAAACCGAAGCCAAAAACACTGATAAGCCATTTGTGCAACTCGCGCGCTCATTAGAAGCCGCTGAGAAAGACCTAACGCAAATGCGCACCGAGCTTACACAGCAAACGAGTAAGCATGCAGCATTACAAACAGCCCTTAAACGCTCTGATGTTGATACTAATAACCTGCGTGCAGCCAAGCGTGACTTAGCTGCCCAGTTTGATAAATCTGGCCGCTCTGTCGATAAGTTTAGTAATGAATTGCGCCAAGGCACTACAGCCCAACGCGCTCAAGCACAAAGCTTAGACGGTGTAATTGGCAAAGTTATCGCACTTGCAGCGGCTTATGTGGGGTTTGATCGGGTAGCTCAAGCCGTAAGCCAGGTATTTAGCACCGGTGATAAATTTGAAAAGCTCGGCGTGCAAATGCAGGCGCTTATGGGCGGCATTGCAGGCGGCGAAAAAGCCACCGCATGGGTAAAAGAATTTACTAAAAACACCCCGCTACAACTGGGCGAAGTTAGCCAGGCGTTTGTAAAACTTAAAGCGTTTGGCCTTGATCCTATGGATGGCACCATGCAGGCCATTACCGACCAAGCATTAAAGCTCGGCGGCGGGTTTCAAGAGGTTGAAGGTATCAGCCTTGCACTCGGCCAAGCGTGGGCAAAACAAAAGCTCCAAGGCGAAGAAATACTGCAACTTGTTGAGCGCGGTATCCCAGTTTGGGATCTACTTGAAAAAGTCACGGGTAAAAACACCGTCGAGCTGCAAAAGCTATCAAGCGCAGGTAAGTTAGGCCGTGATGTAATTAAAGGCTTAATAGATGAAATGGGCCGCGCAAGTGCTGGCTCTGCTGCTGCACAAATGGCGCTCTTTAGTGGGCAAGTGTCAAACGCTAAAGACAACATGGAGCAATTTTATAACCTTATAGCGCAAAGCGGCGCAATGGATTGGTTAAAAGCCAATATTACCGCGCTTAATATTGAATTTGCAGCAATGGCGAAAGATGGCCGCTTGCAAGAATGGGCGCAAAAAATTAGCGACACAATCGTAAGCACAGGTAATGCAATTAAAGGTGCAGCTACCACGCTTTATGAATACCGCGAAGAAATAGCCACAGTAGCTAAAGTATGGCTGGCGCTTAAAGTCGGTAACTATTTTAGCAGTGTGATCAGCGGCGCAACCACGGCCATTGCATCACTAAGAACCTACACAGCTGCTATTGGCTCTACCACAGTCGCAACTAATGCCGCAGGCATTGCAGCAGCTAAATGGAGTACTGCGCTTAAGGCTGTAGGTAAAGCAGGATTATATACCTGGTTAATTACCGAGTTAATCGACGTTGGTTTACTGTATAAAGATTTACTGGTTGCTGAGGAATCACTCAGGAAGTCGCAACAAGCAAGTGTAATACAAGCCAAAGCATTAGCAGATGAATTGCAAATGCTGGCGAACTCTACGGGTTTGATCATCCGTAATTCAGCAGAATTAGACGCATTGATAGAAAGCGGAAAGCTAGTGTGGGACGAAGCCACCCAGCGCTATATCAATATTGAATTTCAACAGCGCAAATTAGCCGAAGCCACAGCAGCTGCAACAGAGGCTGAGCAGAAGCGCCAAGAACTGCTTACGCTCTCACTCCCCGAAGCGCTTAAAACCATCCAGTCATTAGAGCAGCAGGCAACAAGCTTAGACGGTGTAAAAGTTGGTGTTGATGGTTTTATACAAAGCATAGAATCTGCCCGTGTTGCAATTGCTGGCGCTGGTGAGCAGTACCAGGGCCAGTTAGCCATTTTAGATGCGCTAAAAGTAAAGTTTGAAGAACACGGCGCATTACTTGAACGTCAAAAAATATTCGCGGGCGATGTAGAAAAAGCCTATGCGGAGCTAGGCTTAACGTCATCAAAAGCGCTCGATGATACCGCTAATAAATTACGCGCAGCCTATGAGCTAATGCAGGAGTCAGAGCAACCCTTAGCCGTACAACGCCAAGCCTATTTAAAGTGGGCTGAGGCTGCCATTGCCGCCGCAGACGCAACAGATAAAACCGTTCCCTCTAGTATTCAAGCCGCAGCTGCTGCACTGGGGTTAACGAAAGAACTCGATAAGCTCATTGAAAAAGCAAATGCTTTAAAACCTGTTACTGATACAAACAGCGATGCAGTAAACCGCTTTACCCGCGAGTTAGAGCAAACCCGCGACGCAATAAAAACTAATCAGCAAGTAATGGCGAGCAGCACGGCCACTGCTGAGCAAAAAGCCCAAGCGCAAGCCGCGCTGACCATTCAACAACAGCGCTTAACTAACCAAACAAGTGATTTAACGCGCGTTCAGCAGCTAGAGCTTAAAAGTTTAGGTGAATTACAACGCGAACATAGCCGCTTAACAGATGAACTTGAGCGCTTAAATGATCGCTATCAAGCAGGCAATTTAACAGCGCAACAATATAACTATGAAAAACAGCGCTTAGGCGATGTATTAAGCGTTGTAAATAACCTGCTAGGTGACTTTAAAGGCGCACAAGATGCCGCCACAGCATCAACCCGAGCAGGCACGCAAGCCACTAATGATCAAGTTAAGGCGAACGAATCAGCATCAAAAAGCTTACGTGAGCAAAAAGAAGAATTAGAACGTGTTGCCGCCTCAGCAAATCGCGCCTCAAGCAGTGTAAATAAATACAATCAATCACAACGTGCCAGCGTAAGTGATGTAGTCGATTATCAGGAAGAGAACGGCCGCAGTGCATACGATTTAGACTCAAAAGAGATCAACGAAGAGCGCGAACGCCGCGCTTATGCCGATACTCAAAATACACATTTTAGTAAATTTAGCGGCCAAATTGATAACGCCAGCAGTAGCAAAGCGCTGACTGATTTATACAACAAAATCAATAAACAGCTTACATATCTAACGCGTGAGCAAAAGAGCACGTTAAACGCAGCCATTAACGCACAACAGCAAGCGATAAAAGCGCAAAGCACCACTCAAAAAGCTGTTGAACAAGTACAGTCTTATACGCCTGCACCAACACCAAGCTATACGCCGCCTACAAACAATTATACGCCCAGTAATAACGCCTCTAACGGCGATTTAAACAGCCTTACAACTGCTGTACGTGAATTGATCACCATACTTAAAAGCCAGCAGACTTTTACTAGTAACACCAACGGTAAAACAGTCCGGTTAGAACTTGCATTACCTGGCGGGCAATCGGCCAGTTTATTAGCTCAGTTTGAAGAGCAATTTTTACAAAAACTTGAACAGTTGAGTAACACCCAATGATCGTAATTAACGCACAACAATTAGATAACTTTGTCTGGCTCAATGAGTTTGATTATTTACCAGTAGCCGAGCAAACCGAACGCGCATTAAACGGCGCGCAGCACATTGAAAAAACGCCGATACCACAAGGCCGCCCAATCTATTTATACAGTGATTTTGAAGACGCTAGCGTATTTACACCATTGCATGAGCATGCACAAACAACCCTCACCTCGTTTGAAATAACCATACGCGGCACGGTATTTAATGTTGTGTGGGACCACAGCCAAAAAGCTGTTGAAGCCGTGCCGCATACGCACTTTTCCGACTCAGCACCTACACACTTTCAAAACGTAAACCTACGTTTAAAAACCGTTTAAGGCCAAATAATGAAAAGAACCGATTTAAAAATATTTAAGCCGCAACGCATTGGCAACGAGCCACACGCTGGCGGACACCGCACCAGTAACGCGATTGTTAGCGGTAAACTTAACGATGTGTTTAGCTCAATCAGTGATATTGACCATGCCCGATCATCATTTGATCTCGTCAAATTATACCCAGCATTAAGCACAGACGATTCAAGCCGTTTGCAAGACGCGCATATATTTCTAAGCGACCAGCCAGACGACCCGCTTGTAAACGTATTGCTTGTTGAAGCTAAAGACCTCAAAGACACCGATACCGTTGCAGAAATGCTGCCTTATCTTGGGCTTGCTAGCACTAAATTTCACGGCACCAGTATAATTACTGCACCAGTGGATGCGCAGGGCCAAGAGCTAAGCGTGGAATCAATTACACGCACGTTAACGCCAAGTATTACCACAGTTAATACAAAGATAGGACTTAAACCCGATTCAGAGCCATTTAGTATTTACCGTACTAAGCGCATTTTAAGCTACGGTGAAATTACTCAAATAAACATTAGTGTTGATGATGTTTTAGAAGCTGAGCCTACATTTTATGGTGAGTATCAATACACATGGTATTACGACACCAGCTACTTGGACCAGCCCAGCAACGTGATAAGAGGCGTTAAAACACTGAAAATCAATGCTGGAGCTGGTGAGCTTAATTCACTGCGTTATCAAAATGGTACATTCTCTTGTGCAAAATTGAACCCCGCCGTGGCTAAAGACCAATATTTCACGCTTTACTATTTATCAAATCAAGATTTTAGGTTTCATTCATTTACAACGAGTGCAGTGATCACCTTGGGCGCTGGTGAAACCGTTTTAAAAGGCTCGGCTAAGCTTAAAAAAACGGGTGACGAAACAGTATATAAAGACGATAGCCAAGGCCGTTTTATATCCGGCGGCTATGTGTTTGCGACCATTGATTATGATACTGGCGTAATCACAGAAATTGATAGCGTTGATTATAACGGAACAGTAACCGAAAACCTTGGCGCATTAATTCAAAAAGGTGCGTTAACAATCAATGCTAAGCGCTGGCAGTTACCGAGCAGTAACTTTGCGCGTGACTCGGTTTATATTACGTTTGAAACCGTAGCGGGTGCCACGTTCTCAGCGTCTAGCGACTTAAGCGGTAATATCACAGGCACTAATTGCACAGGTACAGTAAGCGCAACGGGCTATGTAGATTTAGCATTTAGTGAAGATGTTAAGCCCGACTCAATTCGCTTTGATTATAACGAAATTGAAGTAACCACAGTACCCGCGCCGCCGGGTGGCTTTGATACTTCAACGCTACCAAATAATGGCACTGTGCCAATTTTTCATACGTTTAACCCTGTTAGCGTACAGAACCGTGAACGCACAGCGGCTGCGAGCTTAACCATCGGCCAAACGATTAACGTTTTAGCTGATGCTGACTTTATCGATATTGTTGACAGTTTAGGTGCAAGTTGTTGGTCTGTGACTGATGACAATTACAGCTATGATTCTGCAACGGGTAATATCACAATAAACGCAGGTATAAGCGCATTTTCACCGCCGTTTATTATCACTGCAATTCAGTCTGAACTTGCATTGATTGACGCAATAGACAGCAACACATTAAGCCTACTAACACCGCTAAACCGTGCTTATCCCGCAGGCGCAACGGTTAGCAGTGTGCAAGTGCTGGGTGACTTTCAAGCGCAAACAAAAGACGAACGCACACTCGCGGCATGGCAAAACAATTTTGGTGATACTGGCGCGGCTGCATCAAGCGCTATCAATACAACTCAATATCCAATTGAACTAACCAACATTGGTGCAATAGCACAGCGCTGGGCCATCGTGTTTACATCAACCACCGCTTACAACGTAATCGGTGAGTCGGTAGGCAACATTTACAGCGGCGATACGCTAAACGACTGTGCGCCGATTAACTCATTCGCGGGCGCACCGTATTTTATATTACGCGCCGATGCGTTTGGCGCAGGACTAAACCCCGGTGAAGTTTTTTTATTCGAGACTCTAGCGGCCAGTAAACCAACAATGGTTACACGCTCAGTATCACCCGGGCATTCTGAAATAGTACGTGACAATTCAACACTCAGTTTTCGTGGAAATAAGGATTAAAATTATGGCTTTACCAGTAACAGTTTATAGATGGGACGACCCCGGCGCGCCGCAAATAGTAGATGGCAGACCTAGTGAATTTATTAATGTTTTTAAAAAGTGTCTAGTTGAAGGGTACGGTGATAAACAGCCGCTAGGTTGGCAAGTGCAGCTTGAAGAAGCAATAAATAAAATATCTTTTACTAATGATGTCACCGCTGGCGGTTCTGGTGGCAGCTTTGTTTTGAAATCAGCTTTAGGAGGTGATGAAGTAGGTGAGAAAGTTATTATTCAATGTTGCCAATCATTCATTGATTTTGAAAATATTATTCAAGCGTCACCAAAGTCAACATATAAAATGAAGGGTGGCACCTTTGGTTATGATTTGTTCCCTCAATGGTTGGTAATAGGTACATCGCATGCGTTTTACTTTATTACTAAAATGACAACGCATCAGTCTGTATCAAGCCTTCAAAATCTTTATTACCCTGCTTTTTTTGTTGGTGATTTTAATAAAATAATTCCAAGCGACCAAAATAGATTTATTTTATTCGGAGGTTATACAGGACTAAATGATGACACTAACCCCGGTTCAACCGCGTATTTATCAGGAAAATTAGTCGACGGCGCGGCATCATCATCAATAAAAGGGTATACGCTAGACTCTCCTCCAAGTGTTTGGCAGTACACAATAAGAACACTTCTTGGTTCAGGTCGAAATAATATTGAAGATTCAGTGGTAAAAAAAGAAACGCCAGAGATAACATTTATGTCTCCAGCTTATATATTTAATAACAGCTACGATTATCACAGATCTGAATATGCTGAAACTTACAACTCGGTTACGAACCCTGCAATACGGGGGGTTATCCCTGGGTTATTTGTCTCTCAGCAAGTTGGTTTTTTTGATGAAGCACTTTATTACACTCCAATAATTAATAATCAAGTTCACCTGAATCTACCATCTACAGGAGGAAGGGCTAGTGCTGTATGGATTAATATGGAGCAGTGGTAATGCATTTGTTTGAACCAATTATTTTATGGCCGCAATTAACGAATATTGTTTCAGCATTATCAATAGATGTTGATCCAGACGCTGAGCGTTTGCAGGTATTTGATCGTAAAAGTGGCACTTTGATATGGCATCAACGTGTAAGTGGTCAATTTTTTAAATTCTTTCCAAAAGAAACGGCCCTTAACCCCAGTTTAATGTGTGTGATACTTGATGATAATGAGCAATTTAATGCACAAATAGCAGATCATATACAAGGCATGCTTGTTGATGCAGTTGTATTTGATCCAACTAACCCATTACCCTACGAGCCGCCAGTAGCATGATTGAATTACGCTTTATTAATCCATATCAGGTTAATAAATCGCCTATTCAATTAAGCTATCAAAATAATGACATGGATGTCATGGGTAATGATGCCGCGTTGTTGATGCGATTTACTAAACCTTATGCAATAAATCAATCACCACTGATAATCAGATTTGGTGATGACACAGGGCCAGTTGATCCAACGCTACCTTTTTTACAAGCTAACATTGGCATCGAATCAGATTTAAGCTGGTTAAACCCATCATTAATAACACAAAGTAAAGCTCTCGCATGGCAAACAGATTCTATTAAAACCGAGCTTGAAACGGCTTTTAGCAACGTTGAATTAACCCCTGCGGCATTTAGTTTTGACTGGCAAACCATTGCATTAGTTACAGCACAAAATAGCATTAAATGGGGTAACAGCGGCTATATATCAAACGTTATTCAAATGCCGTATAAAATCATCACTGCAATTGAATATAACGAAAAGAATTTTAACTGGTTAACTCAGTTAGATGTTGATCAAACCGAGCATAAAGCGCTTTGGAACAGCTCAGAACTATTAAAAACGGCTCGCGAACTGCATTGGCATGTTAAGCCATTTTTAGAGTCCAGCGAGTTTGTGATCCACTACGGTGAGACAGACAAAGAGTACATTTGTTATTGGCGTAATCACCCATTTAAAGGCTATGTAAATTTAGAGTTTACAGCGCCAGCAACGGTACACAATGGCCGCTTAGTCATGCGCTTTAACAACCCCGACAAAGTTTGCTATTGGGGGCTACCCGGCGGCTTAGTGCGCGGTGATGATGACGTACCAACCATTGACCGCAAAATCCCCATAGAGCCACAAATTAGGAATACATATATCATGCAGCCAACAATCAATTGTGTGCGTGTTTCAGACGATTTAAAAATACTAATCAACAGCGTTAATTACTCAATATCACGCGGCCAATTTAGCGCTACATGCAATATTAAATTTTGCTCACGCATCGACTTTGAACGCGCCCTGGGCCAAGAGCTTAAAATCTCGATAAATGGCTATGACTTTTATGTCATTTGTGAGCAGCCAAGCACAAGCAATCGCTTTGCTAATCAAAGCTACAGCGCAAGTTGTCGCAGTCGTTTTGCGTTACTATCTAACCCTTACGCAAGGGCTACTAACTACGCTAATCCAACTGCAAAAACTTTAGCGGGGATCATGTCTGACATACTCGTTAATACGGGGTGGTTACTCGATAATAAAATGATTGATTATCCAATCCCTACAGGCGCGTTTACTTATACAAATTTAACCCCAGCTGCGGCACTGTTAAGTGTGGCTAAGTCAGTTGGCGCAATACTCGATATTAACGACGCAACTAAAACTGTCTCAGTGGTCCCAGCATGGCCCGTAGTGCCATGGGATACAGCCAATGCAATCTGTGATGTGATCCTTAACGATTCAATCATACTTGAGCACAGCAGTAGCCAAACAATAAGCCAGGAATATAACGCGGTATTTGTGCGCGGTGAACAGCAAGGCGTAGCATGTAAAATCAAACGAGCTGGTACGCTAGGTGATCAGTTTGCCAATGATGTTGTAGACACGCTAATTACACATAATCAGGCAGCTCGTCAGCGCGGAACGTGCGAGCTGGCTAACAGCGGTAAGAAACAAAATACAACAATAAGAACCAAAATTTTAGACGACTTGCCACCAATCAGACCAGGTATGTTAGTTGGTATCACTTACACAGATTCAGTTTTTAAAGCGACGTGCGATAGCATGACAATTAACGCCAGTATCAGCGACCAAGGCGCTATTACAGTTAGCCAAACAATACAGGTGGTAAGCAATGTCTAACACACTAAACAGACTCGGCTCAGTACTGGATAAAACCCAGCGCACCATAGCAACAATAGTCACAGTTAACACAAACGGCACCACGCTAGTCGAATACAGCGACAGCAGCAAAAGTGTTGTACTAGGTGATAGCGTTCAAACAGGCGCGGTATACGTAGAAAATGGGCGCATAGTAGGCGCTGCGCCTCTACTACCTTTTTCTGAAATTGAAGTGTAAACGTACTGTTTTGTTGTAAGAATAGAAACGTTAATGTAAATTTTGCGGCCATATTTAATAATAAAGGAGTTTAAATATGAAAATTGATAATTCTATCAATCTATCTAATGCAAACGCATTACAGCAGCAAAACAAACCACAAGTAAAACCAACAACGGAACAGAAAGTTGATTTTGCAGCAGCATTAGAATCAGAAATGAAACTAATGAACGGCGGTGGAGCACACCCCCCCAAAGACAAAAAACCACTGTAATGCAAACATCGATACTTGATCTAGTTTTTGGATACACGATAAACAAGGTTGAGTTAATCGCATATATTGTTGTGTTTTGTGTGGCTTTATATTCAATACCTAAACGCGTTTCTATCGCTATATCAGCAGGTGTAATGGCTACTGGTTTAGCTTTAGGAGACTTGTTTCATGGTCAGCTTGTAGGCAGTTTAGACGTAGATAAGCAGATATACTTTTGGTATTTAGCATGGGCGCTATTGTCACTGCTGCAAGCATTTTTTGTTGTTGTAATTCATTGGTTACTAGGTGTGCTGTTTAAACCTCAAGTTAAACTGGTGTTTATTACTATGGCCATAAACGCATTTTTAAACACTTTAATGTTTATTGATCGCAACATTATGGGATTGAATCTTAGTGGTAGGCCAAATGAATACAGTGACGATAGTTGGTTACTTTGGGATGTTTACAGCATAGGGATTAACGCAAATCTTTTGTTTCTTGCACTAGCGTTGCTATCCCGAGGCGAGTTGAAAGGTAAGTTATTATGGATGTTCTTATTGTATTGTTGTTGCTTTGCGGCATTGTCGCTTTAGGCGTTTTCTCTTATCGCTTCTATATGCTAGAGGCGATGGTAAAAATACCCGAAAGGCATTTGCAAAAGATAACCGATGAATCGTTATCAGAGTTATGCAGTTTATTGAGTCAAGAAGGTGTGCCAAAGGATATTGTAGATTTAGTACGTAATCGTAAGCTAGCGAGCCGTACGTCCCATTTAAAGCACTTTACTAATAACCCTCACGGTGAGTTCATCGAGTTGATTAGAGGCGCTGAGGAGCTTATAGACAGGCAATATGAGACTGGTGAAGACCTATCGCAACCTATCTCAGCACTTCTCAAGTTGGCAAAGACTACCACCGAATAAAAAAGCAGCGAAAGCTGCTTTTTTATTGACCACCGTTTATCACCTTAGCCCGCGCGGCATAAGTGATAAAAAAAGAATTATCATTTAAACCCGTGCTAATTATCAAATTTGGTCGTCGGCTACAGTTTTATGAGCTATTTAACTCAAATTGTCTAAAGTTAGTATTTGCCAACATTGCCGTTAGCGTGTTTAAGCCGCCCCTTTGCACGCCTTTATTAACGTGGCTTTGCAAGAGTTATCCACGGTTTCTGTGGATAACTCTGTTTATGAAACTTTAAGAACGTTGGCAGAGCCATATTTTTAGGGCACTGTGAGGATATCAAGCATTTAAAACAGTTTTTTTATCTCATTTTAAAACAATGACTTGAAAAAATAAGCTGAAAAGAGCTTCGTTGATGAGTAAATTTATTCGTAACGATTCGATTAGCGCAATTTTTGTGTAAAAATGCAGCACCAGTCGCGATGTTTTTGTGATAAAGGTTATAAAAATGTATTTTTATTGTTTTTAGTAGAGGTTCGAAGTGAAATCATCGCTAAACACGTAAAAAGAACACTTTTCTATGCTTTTTTAGGCGTTTTTGTAATCAATTTATAATCACTTGATAAATGCGTGGCTTGAAAAGCCCTGATGCTTTAAAATACCACGCTTAATAAAAGAGGTTTATTTATTCCCATGCGCGCAACTTTGCAGAGCAACTCAGCTCCCGATTTATTAAACGATCCAATAGTACCGACCTTGAAGAAAATGACTGTGCCGATGATTTTCGGCATGATCACGTTAATGATGTTCAATATTGTCGATACATTTTTTATTAGCTTATTGGGAACTGAGCCATTAGCTGCTGTCAGTTTTACTTTTCCGGTAACCTTTACCGTGATCAGCCTAGCTATTGGTTTGGGTATCGGTACGTCAGCGGTTATTGCCAAGGCATTGGGTAGTAATAATATTGAAGAAGCACGTTTTGATGCCAGCATCGCATTATTAATTGCAGTGGTGATGGTGGTATGTTTATCGCTATTTGGTTATCTGTTTATTTCCCCGATATTTAAATTGCTGGGAGCAGGGGAGCAAGTGTTGCCGCTGATCCATGAGTATATGAGTGTGTGGTTTTTAGGCAGTGTATTTTTAATTACCCCTATGGTTGGTAACTCAGTGTTACGTGCCAGCGGTGACACTAAAACGCCTAGCATAGTGATGGGGGGAGCGGGGCTTATCAATGCCGTACTCGACCCAGTATTGATTTTTGGCTTTGGGCCAATTCCTGCATTTGGCATTAAAGGCGCTGCGATTGCCAGCGTCATCGCATGGTCGGTAGCCGTTGTCATTATTTTATATTTGCTAGCAGTAAAAAAAGGCTTGCTGAGCCTAAATGCAAATAACCAAACCCCATTAAGCTCTATTCGAAAAATTCTTAAAATTGGTTTGCCAGCGGCAGGTGCAAATATGTTAACACCAGTTGCAATGGCGGTGATGATTGCCATGGTTGCTCATCATGGACCTGAGGCTGTTGCTGCTTTTGGCGTAGGCAGTCGTATTGAATCAATTGCCAGTCTGGTGGTGTTAGCTTTATCGATGACGTTACCGCCGTTTATTAGTCAAAACTTTGGTGCTGGTAAACTTAACCGTGTTAAAGAGGCGTACACCACAACATTAAAATTTGTGATGATTTGGCAGTTTATTATTTATTTACTGCTCATTGCATTTTCAGGAGTGATCAGTGAGTTGTTTGGTAAAGAGCAGATGGTTATCGATGTGATCAAATTATTTATTTTTACCTTGCCGCTAAGTTACGGTTTGCAAGGGATAATTATTTTGTCTAATTCATCGTTCAATGCCTTACACAAACCAATGAATGCATTAATTCTAAGTGTGATCCGATTATTTATTTTTTATATTCCATTTGCTTATGTCGGTAATTTATATGCCGGTTTACCAGGCTTGCTGATCGGCGCAGCGCTGGGTAATTTATTTACTGCAATAATAGCTTATAAATGGTTTATCAAAGAGCTGAATATGATCAGTAACCAAGCTGTACAGGAGTGCCAAGCATGAGCGACCATTTTCAACTGGTATCTAAATTTAAACCTGCGGGGGATCAACCCACCGCGATTGCGCAGTTATGTGAAGGGTTAGAAGCCGGACTTGCTCATCAAACATTATTAGGGGCAACAGGTACTGGTAAAACATTTACCATGGCTAATATTATCAATGATTTGAATCGCCCAACGATCATCATGGCGCATAATAAAACCTTAGCAGCGCAGTTATACGGCGAAATGAAAGAGTTTTTTCCGCACAACGCGGTTGAATATTTTGTTTCGTATTATGATTACTATCAGCCAGAAGCGTATGTTGTTGCAAGCGATACCTTTATTGAAAAAGATGCCTCGATAAACGAACACATAGAGCAGATGCGCCTAAGTGCTACCAAAGCGCTATTAGAGCGTAGGGATACAATTATAGTGGCATCAGTATCAGCCATATATGGTTTGGGCGATCCAAAATCATACATGAAGATGATGCTGTTGTTAAAAGTGGGCGAAAAAGTTGATCAACGCGATATGCTGCGCCGACTAGCTGAAATTCAATATACGCGAAATGATATTGATTTTAGCCGCGGTACGTATCGGGTTCGCGGTGAAGTTGTGGATATATTCCCTGCTGAGTCAGACACTTTTGCAGTGCGTGTAGAAATGTTTGATGACGAAATAGAACGGCTAAGTATTTTTGACCCGCTTACCGGCGCGGTTGAAAAACACATAGTCCGCGCAACTATCTATCCTAAAACGCACTATGTGACACCCAGAGATAAAATTCTTGATGCGGTTGAGCATATTAAAGCTGAATTAAAAGACCGTCGTGCGCAGTTACTCAGTGCTAATAAACTGGTCGAAGAGCAACGCGTGGCACAACGTACACAATACGATATTGAAATGATGACCGAGCTTGGTTATTGCTCTGGCATCGAAAACTACAGCCGATATTTATCTGGTCGCACGCCGGGCGATCCACCGCCAACCTTGCTTGATTATCTTCCTGAAGATGCGTTAATGATTATTGACGAATCTCACGTTACGGTATCGCAAATCGGCGCTATGTATAAAGGCGATCGTAGCCGTAAAGAAAATCTCGTGGAATACGGTTTTCGTATGCCGTCGGCGATGGATAACCGGCCACTACGCTTTGAAGAATTTGAAGCCATAGCACCGCAAACAATTTATGTATCAGCAACCCCGGGTGATTTTGAACTTGAACGTTGTGGAGATGATATTGCCGAGCAGGTTATTCGCCCCACAGGATTACTAGATCCACAAATTGAAGTACGCCCAGTGGCAACTCAAGTTGATGACTTATTGTCAGAGATATATAAACGCGTAGCAATTGATGAACGCGTGCTAGTAACCACACTTACTAAGCGCATGGCTGAAGATTTAACGGATTACTTATCTGAACATGATGTAAAAGTGCGTTACTTGCATTCGGATATCGATACCGTTGAACGGGTCGAAATTATTCGTGATTTTCGCGCTGGGGTGTTTGATGTGTTAGTGGGTATTAACTTACTGCGTGAAGGTTTAGATATGCCAGAAGTATCGCTAGTTGCAATACTCGATGCTGATAAAGAGGGCTTTTTACGTTCAGCTCGCGCATTAATTCAAACCATTGGTCGTGCGGCTCGTCACTTAAATGGTCGGGCAATTTTATACGGTGATCGAGTCACTAAATCAATGGCCAAAGCTATTGATGAAACTCAGCGTCGCCGCGATATTCAACACGCTTACAACATTAAGCATGGCCTTGAACCACAAGCCTTATTGAAGAAAATTACTGACATTATGGATGTTGGTGAGCGAGCCGGCCCACAAGATAATTTACAGCTGATCCGAAAACAAAGTAAGCAAGTGCTCAGTGCAAAAGAGATCGCAGTGCAAATTAAGCAACTCGAAACCAAAATGCATGCATACGCTAGTGATTTAGAATTTGAAAAAGCCGCATCCGTTCGTGATGAAATCCATGAATTACAACAACAGTTAATTAAAAATGCATAATTTTACGCCCCTTATTACAGCACTTGAAAGTGCGCCCTTAGCAGACAATGAACTTTGTCGTGTGTTTCATGGCCGCGGTCACACTACCGAGCATTTGAGTCATCTAAATATCGACTTTTACCCACCGTGTTTATTTTTAGTGTCGTACGACGAAGTTGACGCACAAACGCTAACGCAATTAAGTGAGCAGCTTTGGCAATGGGCACAACAACACGCTAAAGAATTAATCACCTCGTTGGTATTTCAACAACGCGCCGGACAACAAACTGAAAATAAACTGTTATTTGGTCAACTACCGAGCCCGCATAGTGTTAAAGAAGGTGACAGTGAGTTTTTAGTGGATTTAATGAGCCGTCAAAATACCGGTATATTCCCGGATATGCGCCGTGGTCGGGAGTTTGTGCAAGCCCATAGTAAACACGCTAAGGTATTGAATTTATTTTCATATACCTGTGGTTTTTCGGTTGCTGCAATGCGTGGCGGTGCCGATAGTGTGATCAACATGGATATGAACAAAGGGGTACTGCGCACCGGTAAGCAAAATCATCAACTTAATGGCTTTGACCGTAGTGTGAGCTTTTTACCGCACGATATATTAAAGTCGTTTGGTAAACTTAAAAAGGCTGGCCCTTTTGATTTAATTATTGTTGATCCGCCAAGCTTTCAAAAAGGCAGTTTCATTTTAACTAAAGATTATCAAAAAGTGCTGCGCCGCTTACCTGAACTGCTCAATGACCATACTCAATTGCTGTTATGTGCTAACAGTCCAGAGCTAAGTGAAGCGTCATTTAAAGCGCTGATAGACGAACACACTCAAGGTGCGATTGAATTTGTAGAGCGCCTAGCGCCGACCCATGGTTTTGTTGATGTTGATAGCGACCGTAGCTTAAAAGCATTGATCTATAAAACGGCTCAAGTTTAGCTTTAAATGAAACTAAGTAGCCGCCTCAGTGCAATCGATTCGTTGATCTGCGCGCCGTATGATGTAATTTGGGACTGTTGTTGTGACCACGGTTTGCTTGGTATGGCGCTTTTAAAGCGGGCAGCCGCCAAGCAAATAAACTTTGTTGATATAGTGCCTACGTTAATGGACGAGCTTGAACACACGCTTACGCGTTTTAGTGATCAGCAAGCAGCTTGCCAATGGCAAGTATTATGTCAGGATGTAGCTACAATTGAGCTGCAGCCATCAGCCAAACAGCTGATCATTATCGCCGGAGTCGGTGGAGAATTACTGCTGAGGCTAGTACAAAAAATGGTTGCTAATTGCCCTGAAAAGCTTCGTGAACAACTCAGTTTTATTGTTTGTCCGGTGCATCATACCTATACCTTACGACAAGGTTTACAGGCGTTAGGTTTAGGACTTATCAAAGAACAACTGGTGCAAGAAAACAACCGTTTTTACGAAGTGATACAGCTAAGTTTTACCAGTAATACTGCGTTGAGTGCTACTGGGAGTCAGATGTGGGACAATGCTGAGCAAATGCACGAATTGTATCTGCAACAATTAGTTGCGCACTATACTCGGATGTTGAACAAAGACCGTACATATTTTCAACATGTGCTCGATGATTATCAAAAAATATCGCTAAATTAAACGCAGCACTGTGATCTATCGACTAGCGTTACAGCGTAAATAACTCATCTTCAGCGCTTTGTGTTAGCGAGTTTACTTGGTTTAGTTATGTCAGATAAAAATAACCACTTTACATCAGTCAAATATACTCATAATGAGCTGCTATATAATTGTGAGCAGCCAATTGCTTATGCACCCATCGTGCAATTGAGTAACGCGAGCTGGGTAGTGCCGCAACATTTTTTACGTTATCAACATACCCTCGAAAGCGTGAACGAAACCCTTGATAAAATTGAGTTTTCAACTCACTTTCGGGTGCTCGCCGCAAAACAGAATGAGCAAATTTATTTACAAGTGGCGATTCTTAGTCCAGATAATTATCGCAGCACCAAGGCAAAAAAGTTATTATTTGGCCGGCGCTGGTTTGTGGAAGAAAACTTACCTACCTCGGAATTGATCCAAACCGCTTTTTTAGCGTTAAAAATAGCCCGTGAACACGAAGTAAGAGAACTATTTCAACTCGATAGTGAGCAGGGCAGCAGCACGCCGTTTAATAACCATCATGATTTACCTTTATTAGCACAAAACCCGCAATTAACCATGGCTGCTGATCATCAACCGCAAAGTGTCATAAAGTTACTTGCTAGATGTTTATTTGCTGGAGCTGCACTGACTCTAATTACACAACAAAAAATTGCCGATGAGCACATACTTTACACTCTGCGGCTCAATTGTACTGACTGTCAGTTAAGCGAATTTAACGCAAAAACAGTGATTTTTTTAGCCGCAGATACATCTGCAAATGCTTTTTTGCATGGCTTGATGACCGCGTTGGTAGCGATCAGTAATGATTATGTAAATGAGCAATTTAAATATGCAGGTTTTGCGCGCTTTAGTAAAAACGTTAATGTAGAGCAAATCGGGGCATTGAGTATTGTGTTGCGTTCGCAGCATGCGTTGCAATTATGCGAACTTGGCAAACAACATGCCGATCAATTAAATTTTGAAATTGACAGCTCTCGTGCTCCACAAGGGTGCGGGCAAGTGATCTGTGGGTTTTTAGCCGCTCATGGAATTGAGCAGCCAGAAAATGCGCATTTATATCCAGATTACTTGCAAGCGCTTTAAACGCGGCAAATTTACAGTTTATTGATTTCTTGTTTTACGCTGTAACTTGGATCAGTCACGATAGCTTCTAATGTTTGTACACGCTCTTTTAACGCAAGCATTTCAGCATTAACAGCAGCAATTTGATTATTCGACTCTTTATTATCGGTGAGTGTACGGTGTTTAAACTCTAAATGTTTTTTATACATATCGTACATTACCCCAAACCCAACAGAGATAAATACGATCATGACTACCATAGTAGTTCCTGACATGGTGTATTCCTTATTATTTTATATAGTGTGTAAAGTATAACCAGAATGCGCAAATGATGAAGCTGACAATTGTAACTTTATTTGTATCAACATGAACCTCTGCAGTATATTCATCAGTGATACAGTGTGATGAGTGTTTAATTGCAGCATTAACTAATTTTAACAACGACAGTGAGTTACTATGCTAAATAATAAAATCCCTCCGATTATTATAGTGCTTTTTTTTGCTGTGCTGATGGCGGTAATTGCCCACTACAGTGTGATTGATTTCACCACATTTATTTTTTATGTTGCGGTTATTTTACTCACCATAGGCTGTATTTTTTGTATCGCTGGGGTGGTTAGTTTTCGCTTAGCAAAAACCACTGTAAACCCAAGTAAACCAGATCAAGCGTCAGCACTGGTCACCACGGGTGTGTACAAAGTTTCACGTAATCCAATGTATGTTGGTTTTGCTTTTATACTGGCAGGTTGGGGAGTGTGGTTAACATCACTGTGGGCGTTATTGTGTGTGCTGGGCTTTATTTGTTACTTAACTTGGTTTCAAATTATTCCAGAGGAGCGGGCTCTATTAAAAATATTTGGTCAAGGGTACAGCGATTACAAGTCTCGGGTAAAACGTTGGCTGTAAACTTATTTCAGTAAATAATAAAAAGGCTATCGCGATGATAGCCTTTTTTAATGTGGGTTATTCGTACTCGATTGGATCGGTAATGTTATTAAGGCTAAATGCCTCTAAGCGCTCTTGGCAGGCACCACATTTACCACAGGCTTTTTCACGGCCATTATAGCAAGTCCACGTTTGGCTGTAGTCCAAGCCCATTTTTAAACCATCGGTAAGAATGTCAATTTTGGTGTCATTTAAATACGGGCTGAAAATTTCCACGGCGTCGTAATTAGCAATACGACACAAATCATCCATCTTTTGCACAAATTCAGGACGGCAATCAGGGTAAATCGCATGATCCCCAGAGTGAGCACCGTAATAAACTTGGCTTGCTTTGAGTGATACAGCGTAACCCACAGCCAGTGACAGCAAAATCATGTTGCGATTAGGCACTATGGTGCTTTTCATGTTTTCGGCTTCGTAGTGGCCTTCTGGGACATCAATATCATCAGTTAACGATGAGCCACCAATTAACTGATTGATCGCAGAAATATCAACTATCTTATGCGGTACGCCAAGCTTTTCACACACACTGGCTGCAACTTTAAGCTCTTTTACATGACGCTGACCATAGTCAAATGACAGGGCATATACCTCGCGGCCTTGCTGCAGGGCTTTATTTAATACGGTAAATGAGTCCATACCGCCGGAGTAAATCACAACTACTTTTTGCGTCATAACTGTTTTGCTCTTAGTTTTAATAGAGGTTTATATCAGGGCGCGATATACTACACGGCTGGGGCATAAATAACAATTTTCGACCGTGTTTTTTGATTTTTTAAACTATGTTTATGCTCGTAATTAATGCCAAGTAGTGAGTGAGACTCTTTTGTACAAAATTAATGAAATATTTGAAACCATTCAAGGCGAAGCGAGCTTTACCGGCACGCCTTCAATATTTTTACGTTTACAAGGTTGCCCCGTAGGTTGCGCTTGGTGTGACACTAAGCAAACGTGGGAAGTTGATAATGTGTATAAAGTATCACTGGACGACACGGTTGAGAAAAAGGCTGATTCAGATCACTGGGCGGACGCATCAGCTGAGCAAATATTTAACTTGTTTGTCGATCGTGCTTATCGTGCCAAGCATGTAGTGATCACCGGCGGTGAGCCATGCATGTACGACTTAAACCCGGTGTGCGAATTACTTCATGCTAACGGCTACAGCACACAAATAGAAACCAGCGGCACTTTTGAGATTTTAGCCCCAGCACAAACGTGGGTGACGGTATCACCGAAAATTAATATGCGTGGCGGCTACGACGTACTTACTTCAGCCATGCAACGCGCCGATGAAATAAAACACCCAATCGCGATGCAAAAACACGTTGTAGAGCTTGAAGAGTTATTTGCAAAAACAGGCGTTACCCCCAAGCTTGTTTACCTGCAACCAATTAGCCAAAAAGTCTCTGCAACTAAGTTGGCAATTGAAACCTGTATTGAAAAAAACTGGCGCTTATCAGTGCAAGTACATAAGTATTTAGGGATAAACTAAAACTGCCAGCGGTAAGCTTTAAGTTAATGTGTAAATTAAAAGTTGGGTTGAGTAAAACAAAACCCAACAAACCTCTTACTTTCATATCTGCTTCGTTAATGGTGATAATTAGTTTATTATGCGCGACTTAAAATACTCTACTCCAAACCACTAGGCTGATATGTCCGCGAACGCTCTATACACAGACCTTTCTGATTACTATGACTTAATGTGCGCAGATATAGATTATCAAGCCCAAAGCTATTTTATTCATAGGCTACAGCAAATCTTTGGTAATAAGGGAAATACGCATCTTGATTTAGCATGCGGCACGGGCCCACATGTTCGTCATTTTATTGATTACGGTTATCAAAGTAGTGGGCTTGATATAAATCAACCCATGCTAGATAGAGCAACTATTCGTTGCCCAGAAGCGCAATTTTCATTGCAGAATATGAGTGAGTTTGTGATCCCTGAGCAAGTGGATTTAATTACCTGCTTCTTGTATTCAATCCACTACTGCGACGGCATTAATAAATTAACAGACTGTATTACAAGCGTACACCATGCACTAAAAGCCGGTGGTATATTTTGCTTTAACGTTGTTGATAAAAATCACATCGATAACGATTCATTTGTAGAGCATACTGCTGAAAACGCGGGCAGCTTATTCACATTCCGCTCTGGTTGGAATTACAGTGGCAGTGGCGAAAAACAGTCATTAAAGCTCAGTATAAATAAAGCAACAGCAGACGAAACATTTGTATGGCACGACGAGCACCCAATGGTCGCTGTTAGTTTTGCCCAGTTAAAAGAAGCCCTAAAACCTTATTTTGAAATACATGTGTTTGAACATGACTACGAAAAAATAACCCCATGGGGTGAAAGCTCTGGCAATGCCGTTTTTGTGTGCGTAAAAATTTAAATTAGAAAGTTAAGACAATGATTCACAAAAAGATTAAGGGTTAAGAGACGCCGCGTTTTAGAAAAATTCATATAAAGCAAGGAGCTTACAAATAAGCATTGTCCTGTTGAGTGACTCGCTCGTGAGACTGATCAGGCAGCTGATATATATCCCTAGCTAAACAATCAGAGAGTGCTCTGCGGTCTATTTTTTTGCCCTTCTAACAGCAGCAAATCCACATAAGATTATTATCGGGTTTTTTGTATTCCCCAAACGCGATACTCCAATAGATAATAAGAACCTAAAGTAGCTGCGACAACGGGCTTTTTACGCCACTGGCACCACTGTTAAGTACATGCGTATAAATTTGCGTGGTGCGAACATCGCTATGGCCGAGTTGTTCTTGCACGGTGCGTATATCTGCACCGGATTCAAGTAAGTGGGTAGCGAACGAGTGCCGTAGTGTATGGCAGGTAACATTTTTTTGAATTTTTGCCAGCTTTGCTGCCTGCTTAATTGCTTTACGAGCTGTTGTTTCATCAATATGGTGACGTCGCAGCTTTTTACTTTCTGGGTCCATGCTTAACTGGGCAGAAGGAAACAAATATTGCCAGCTCATTTCATAAGGAGCCGCTGGGTATTTTCTAGCTAGTGCATTCGCAAGCCAGACACCGGCATAGTCTGTTGCTTGTTTGTCTCGTTGCCAGTAATCATTTACCAAGTGACTTTGGCTGCGCAACAACGGCAGTAGTTCGGGTGCTAATGTTACTCTGCGGTTTTTATTGCCTTTGCCCTGCCAAATCATTAATGAGACATAGTCATAATCGACATCTTTTACCCGTAGCCTTACAGCTTCCATTAAACGTAGACCACTACCGTAAAGTAACTGAGCGATAAGTTTATACTTTGGATCCATTGCCAATAATAAACGCTGCATTTCTTCACGGGTCAGTACTACAGGTAATTTAGGTGGCACGAGTGATTTATTAAAATTCATCTCAAGTGATAACGGCCGCTGAATAATATGACGGTATAAAAATACTAAAGCATTTAAAGCCGTTGCCTGAGTTTTCATTGCAACATTACGTTGATTACTTAAATAAGATAAGAATTGCTCAACCTCCGACTCTGCCAATTGCGCTGGATGTTTTTTAGCATGGTATAAAATATAAAATTTTATCCAATATTGGTAAGTGTCTATAGTGCGTTTGGCATAACGACGCGTTGTCATAAAGTCACGGATGGATTCTAAAAATACAGAAGCCATGATCTGCTCCAGTTTTAACTGTATATATAAACAGTAGTTGTATTTAGTTTTTTTTCAACAACTCGCGGGATTATTTCTTGTATTTTACAACAACAAAAAAACAACAAATATAAATCCCTTGATTTACATTTAGATACAGAGTTAGACTGAAAGTATTAAAAAACTCAAAGGAT
>NZ_JACJEI010000090.1:0-397 GCF_014163985.1 Pseudoalteromonas sp. SR41-4
GAAGCGGCTTTCTCAATTTGGAGCCTAGCAATGTCGTGGTGCCTACAGCGATAAAAAGTCACATAGCAAATGTATAGAGTAGGCTTTAGGCTCTTATTCTTTTTTACCTAAAACCTATTGCCTTTAACCTCGAACCTTCTTTTTACTTTATTCCAGACGTAAAAAAGCCCGACTATTGCTAGTCGGGCTTTCTCAATTTAGATCCTGGTAATGTCATAGTGCCCACAGCGGTAGAGAGCCACATAGCAAATGTATAGAGTCGGCATTAGGCGCTTATTCTTTTTTACCTAAAACCTATTGCCTTTCACCTCGAACCTTCTTTTTACTTTATGCCAGACAACAAAAAACCCGTCACATTGCTGTAACGGGTTTCTCTTATTTGGAGCCTGGCAATGTC
>NZ_JACJEI010000091.1:0-380 GCF_014163985.1 Pseudoalteromonas sp. SR41-4
GCCGTCACAGTACGCGATTGGTTATTCGCGCCATCGCTGATAATCACACTGACACTGGCATTGGCTTCTGCGCCAGAGCCGGTGATCAATACACTGCCATCTTCTACAGCATTGATCCGGCCATCAACCTCAATCGGGGTGGCAATCGTTAAGGCATTCGGTGCTGCGTTATCTAAAATCACTGAGGTGCTGGCTGCAGTTGAGGTGTTACCCGCCGCATCACTTTGTGTGGCGCTGACGGTGAGCGTGCCATCATTAAAGCTGCTGACATCAAACTCACTACCACTGATAGTCCATGCCCCAGAGCCATCAGCCGTCACAGTACGCGATTGGTTATTCGAACCATCGCTGATAGTCACACTGACACTGGCATTGGCTTC
>NZ_JACJEI010000092.1:0-333 GCF_014163985.1 Pseudoalteromonas sp. SR41-4
TAGTATTCCAAAAACAAAACACTAACAGACACGTAAAAAAGTGACCGACAAATTCCCTTGGTAATTAGCGATTACGACAGAATCGCTTGGTAATTAAGATACGACAAAGTCGCTTGGTGTTAACAGGCTTAACAAAATAAGTCTTAACTTAATCTGTCAGATTTAATTAACGGGACTTAATCAAATCTGACAGTCGCATATGTGCCAATTATAGTCTTTGAACCTTAATAATCTATACTTTGAATTGTTGAGGTTATGTGCTCTTTACTTACGAATATTGTGCCAGCATCATTTAATGATCACCGCTTTTCTTTCGAAGTATTGAGTTACTTT
>NZ_JACJEI010000093.1:0-318 GCF_014163985.1 Pseudoalteromonas sp. SR41-4
GGCTCAGTGCTTTGTACTGATGGAAACTTATCATATAAAGGTATTGCTAAAGAACTCGACATTGACCATAAACGTTTGATTGGGTTGGATAACCAAAGAGTAGTAGAAGGTATTTACCATATCCAAACACTTAATAATTATATGATGCGATGGAAGGCATGGTTAAGACGTTTTAATGGCATTGGTACAGACTACATTGAGAATTATTTAAGCTGGTTTAGGTTTATGGAAGATAACACTGAGTATTCAGATCAAACATGGATAAAAGAGGCATTATGATATGAATTTTTTATACCCACACTCAACTACAACACAGCC
>NZ_JACJEI010000094.1:0-316 GCF_014163985.1 Pseudoalteromonas sp. SR41-4
ACCTGTTCACCTTGGTCGAGTTTCGTCTTCCAAAATTGCCGTTCAAAAGCTTGTTCGTCAGTTTGAATCTAAATACCCTGGCGCAACGCTACACTTTGTTTATGAAGCAGGCCCTTGTGGTTATTATTCGTATCGTCCCTGATACTCACTAAAGCCCGCTACGCGGTTCAAATTTATTCCCTATAAATTTGTGGATTTACAGATTAATCACAAGCCTTGGCCATTGCTGTTATGTGGTTGCCCCGTCTCTTATTCCTAAAAAACCAGGCGAGAAGATTAAAACCGATAAACGTGATGCCCTTAAGCTCGCTAAATT
>NZ_JACJEI010000095.1:0-302 GCF_014163985.1 Pseudoalteromonas sp. SR41-4
GGCTTTCTCAATTTGGAGCTTGGTGATGTCATAGTGCCCACAGCGGTAGAGAGCCACATAGCAAATGTATAGGTCGGCATTAGGCGCTTATTCTTTTCCTTTTACCTGATGCCTTTTACCTTTCACCTCGAACCTGCATTTTCACTTTCCTGCAGACAACAAAAAACCCGTCACATCGCTGTAACGGGTTTCTCTTATTTGGAGCCTGGCAATGTCCTACTTTCACATAGCAAATGCTACACTATCATCGGCGCTGTTTCGTTTCACTACTGAGTTCGGCATGGGGTCAGGTGGGTCCAAAA
>NZ_JACJEI010000096.1:0-279 GCF_014163985.1 Pseudoalteromonas sp. SR41-4
GTACTAATTACCCGTGAGGCTTAACCATACAACGCCAAACGCGTTTTATGTGATAGTTGATAGCGCAAGAAGTTAATAGACTAAAGTAGATTTACTGAAAACTTTATTATCAGAATTCCAAATTTTAGTTAATTGCTAACGCGATTAACACCAAATTTGCTTGGTAACAATAGCGTTTTGGACCCACCTGACCCCATGCCGAACTCAGTAGTGAAACGAAACAGCGCCGATGATAGTGTAGCATTTGCTATGTGAAAGTAGGACATTGCCAGGCTCCAA
>NZ_JACJEI010000097.1:0-271 GCF_014163985.1 Pseudoalteromonas sp. SR41-4
ATGACTGTAAAGTTAATCTCTCCAATCGCAATGGATGAAGGTCTACGTTTCGCAATCCGCGAAGGTGGCCGTACTGTAGGTGCTGGTGTAGTAGCAACTATCGTAGAGTAATAATTAACTTTTAAAGTTAATTATTAGAAAAAAGGTCACTTAGGTGGCCTTTTTTAATGTCTGCGATTTGAGCTGTAAGCTCTAAGCGGAAAGTTTTAAGTTGCTCGGCGTTAATATGTACTTGTAGGCGAGTGGCTTGCCACCGCGTTTATAACAGAAA
>NZ_JACJEI010000098.1:0-251 GCF_014163985.1 Pseudoalteromonas sp. SR41-4
GGCGAATTAGCGGGCACGCCACAGAACGAGGATGTGGGCAGCTACGCGGCTATTACTATCAGTGTTAACGATGGCACAGATAGCGCCAGTTTAACGCCATTTACATTAGAGGTAACCAACACCAATGATGCGCCGGTAGGGCAAAACTTCGCGTTTAACCTCGATGAAGCCGCGACTTTAACCGTGGCACTTGCAAACGGGTTATTAAGTAACGCCAGCGATGATGATGCAGGCGACACACTCAGCGCAGA
>NZ_JACJEI010000099.1:0-250 GCF_014163985.1 Pseudoalteromonas sp. SR41-4
GAAAAAGTTCCTATTTTCATTGCTCTTGATCGTAGTGGTGCTATATCTCACAAGGTTTTAGAACGAAATACAAAAGAAAATATTCAAGCACAATTGAAGCCTTTATTATCATCAGGCTCAGTGCTCAGGGCAAGAGCATGAAAAAAGCCTATGATTTCAATACCTTTTCAAGGTAACCTGTACTGCGCATAGCTTTTTTCTGTTTTGCGGGCATGCCTTTATTAAAGCTTGTTTCTGCTTTTAGCTGATT
>NZ_JACJEI010000009.1:0-167342 GCF_014163985.1 Pseudoalteromonas sp. SR41-4
TTGCTAAATCAATAGCAACTAAATTACAATGTGCCATGTATGGACTCCTAATTTGGTAAAAGATTCTCTGCAGTTTCTTTATACCGTACTCTCCCGTTAATGGGGAGGAGTCCATACATCTGCTACGAATAGGCAATATCTTGTTGGCGTGGGTTTTCAGCGTAACATGTAATAAAAAAGCGCGCTGTAACTTAATACACCGCGCTTTTTTAAACTTAAAACTTACAGCTTATAACTTAAAGCTCAGCTCTCAAATCAATGTGATACCACAATTAAGCGAATGGCATCTAGTTGCAGCTGGGCTTTGCCAATATAAGTTGTTAGTTCAATGCGTTGCTTGTCGTAGAAGGTAAGCTCTTCTTCACGAATATTTGGGTTTATCTGTTTTAAAGCAGCTAAACGCGCCTGCTCTTCACTGAGCGATTGTTGCATTTGCTCAAGCGCCGCAGTGCGAATGACTTCTAACTTAGTTTGCGCCATTTCTTGTGCTGTTTTAAGCATTGGGTGAATCGCACTTTGTAGTGCTCCAGCAAGTTTACTGGCTGTTTGACGGCCTACCGCAGAAAGCTGCTGATTAAAGCCATCAAAACCTACATTATCGCCTAGGTTATTACTGGCTTTGTCGAGCAAAATACGAATCGGCGTCGGCGGTAAAAAGCGGCCAACTTGCAGCGCTTTTGGTGCCATGGCTGCTGCTACGTAAATTAGCTCAACAAAAAAGGTGCCTGGTGGTAATTTTTTGTTTTTAAGTAATGCGACTGACGCAGTACCAAAGTCATCATCACAGATCATGTCTAAGGTGCCTTGCACCATAGGGTGATCCCAGCTGATGAAATGCACATCTTCTTGTGCCAGTGCTGTGTCACGGTCAAATGTGACTGTCATGCCGTCATCTTTTAAACTTGGGAATGACGGATTTAGCATATGCTCAGTTGGCTTTAAGATAATAGTATTTTCACCTTTGTCTTCTTGGCTAACGCCAAAGGTATCAAACACGTTGATCATATAACTTGGTAGTTCAAACTGGTTGTCTAGTTTTTCAATATCAACAACCAGCGAGTCTGCTGCACCTTGGCCTGATGAGTGTAACTCAAGCAAACGGTCACGCCCGCTTTCCATTTGTTTACGCAGGACTGCGTTTTGACCGGCTACTTGCTCTAGTAATGGCTCTAGCTCGTCTTCATCACAGTTATGGGCGGCAATAAACTCAAGTAGCTCATCTTTAAACTCTTTATACAAAAGTTGTCCGGTGCTTGAGGTGGTTTCAAAGGCATCTAAGCCTTCGTTATACCAACGCAGTAATACTTCTTGTGCGCTGTTTTCAAAGTACGGTACATGGATGTTGATATCTTGAGTTTGGCCAATACGGTCAAGGCGACCAATACGTTGCTCAAGTAAATCTGGGTTCAGTGGTAAATCAAATAACACTAAGTGATGAGCAAATTGGAAGTTACGACCTTCTGAACCAATTTCAGAGCACAATAATATTTGTGCATTGTCGTATTCATCAGCAAAGAATGCGGCGGCGCGATCTCGCTCAATAATTGTCATGCCTTCATGGAACACTGAGGCTTTAATCGCTTCGCGTTCACGCAGGATTTGCTCAAGGCTGATAGCGGTTTCGGCTTTAGCACAAATAAGCAGGACTTTTTCCCGTTTAAGGGTTTTTAGGGTGTCGATCAACCATTCTACTCGAGGATCAAATTGTCCCCAGCTAGCGCTTTCGCCTTCAAACTCTTGGAATATTTTTTCAGGGAATAGGGCGCGTTGCGCGCTAAGCTCTGCATTTTTAATGCCGCTCATATTGCCCAATACTGAAATTGCCGTTTTATATTGTTTCGGCATCGCCATCGGGTAGGCGTGTAGTTTGCGACTAGGGTAGCCGTCAATGCCGCTACGGCTATTTCTAAACAAAATACGGCCTGTGCCATGGCGATCTAATAACATAGCCAAAATCTCTTTACGGGCCCCTGCATCGCCATTTTGCGCTTGTTCAAGCACCTTACTGATGTCGGTTTCTTTTAACAGCTCAATTAGCGTGGCTTTGGCGTTGTCATCAAGGGCTTGCTGTTGTAATAATTGATTAGCAGCCTCTGCCACATGCTTATAGTTACTTTCTTCAGCAACAAAGGCATCGTAGTCATAAAAGCGATCAGGATCGAGTAACTGTAGGCGCGCAAAGTGGCTGCGGTGACCAAGTTGATCCGGTGTTGCTGTTAATAGTATCAGCCCTGGAATATCTTGGCTAAGCTCAGCCATACGTTGATATTCAGTGCTTGGTTTACCGTTGGTAATACTTAAATGATGCGCTTCATCAACAATCAGTAAATCCCAATCAGCCATTGTTGCTTGTTCAAACCAGCGTTTTTTCTTGGTTAAAAACTCAAGGCTAGTTAGTACTAACTGTTCAGTGTCGAATACATTTGGTGAGTCGGCAAATGCTTCATCGCAACGCTCTTCATCAAAAATTGAAAAGTGTAAATTAAAGCGACGCAGCATTTCAACTAACCACTGATGCTGCAAGTTCTCCGGCACTACGATGAGCACTCGGCTTGCGCGACCACTGATAATTTGTTGATGTAAAATCATCCCTGCTTCAATGGTTTTACCAAGGCCTACTTCATCAGACAATAATACTCGAGGAGCAAACCGTTTACCGACCTCTTGTGCAATATAAAGCTGATGCGGAATTAAGCTTGCGCGCTGGCCAATCAAACCCTTAATAGGTGATTGTTGGCGTTCAAACTGGTGTTGCCATGTTTGATAGCGCAATGTATAGCGATCAAAACGGTCAACTTGACCGGCAAATAAGCGGTCTTGTGGTTTATTAAATTTGATGAAGTGATCTAAAAACGTTTCTTTTAATTGTGCTTTTTCACCGTTATCAATACGAGTGCCGTGATAACAAAGTAAATCACCGATAGGTTCAATTGACTCGACTTCAAGTTCCCATTCTTCAACGCTTTTGATCACATCACCAGGATTAAATGCCACACGGGTAACCGGTGCTTCTAGCATTGAGTAAACACGGTTTTCGCCACTGGCGGGAAATAAAATGCTGACCTGACGGCCCTCAAGGGCAACCACTGTGCCTAATCCTAAATCTGACTCTGTATCACTGATCCAACGCTGACCTAAGGAAAAATTCATGTATGTCTCGTCTATGAAGAAAAAGGCGGCTATGTTACCTGTTACCTAACACCACTGCAAGGCACGAACCAGCTGACTTTTAATTAATTTAATAACTGTGAATTATTCCTATTAAAGCTGCTGCAATAAGGATTAATTCAAAACAAAAAAAGGTTTGTCATAAAACAGACTTTTATGACATCTAAGCTAAACTTAGAATATACCTAGCAATTAAGTTTTTCAGGGTGAGCGTTCACCCGTTTTACTTGATTAGTTGTGTATAGCATAAAAATCATAAAACGTAAGGAAAGTGCTATGGAAAAAGCTTCGAACCTTGATAGTAAAATGTATGTGCTAGATACCAATGTATTGCTTCACGAACCCCTCGCGTATTTATCATTCCAAGAACACGATGTTGTAATTCCCATGACAGTTTTAGAGGAACTGGATCATATAAAAGATCGTAAGCATGATGTCAGCCGTGATGCCCGTGTGGCCATTCGTGGTTTGGATGAAGTACTCAAAGATGCCACACCAGAACAAATGCTCAAAGGTGTCGCTCTACCTAGTAATAAAAAGGCCAAAGCATCTTCGGCTGGCACACTTATTATTGTTAATGATCATTTATTTTCCGATTCTATCTCAGGTTTACCTGGCAACGAAAATGACCACCGTATTATCAATTGTGCCGTGCACCTACAAAAACAACATCCTAATAGCAAAGTGGTGTTAGTTACCAAAGATATTAATATGCGTTTAAAGGCCAAAGGCGCAGGGCTTAAATTTGTTGAAGATTATCGTACCGATCAGCTGATTGATGATATTGCTTTGCTCTCCAGTGGTTATAAAAAAATTGCTGGCGATTTTTGGCAGCATGTGGGCGAATGTGAAACCGAGCAACATGGTCGTGATGCGTTTCATAAAGTGGCAAAAAGTTTGATCCCCGATGTGTTTTGCAATGAATATTTACTTGATGACAGCGGTCAGTTTGCCGCACGAGTTAAATCTTATGATGAGCAGCATATTATGCTCAAAGATATCGGTGTTGAGCGTTTAATGCATCAGTCGGCATGGGGAGTAAAGCCAAAAAATATTTATCAAGGCATGGCAATGGATGCGTTACTCGATACCGGTATTGAATTAGTTATTTTAACAGGTCCTGCAGGCTGTGGGAAAACATTACTAGCGCTTGCCTGTGCTTTGGAAATGGTGGTTGAAAAAGGTATTTACGATAAGGTAATTGTCACCCGAAATACTCCTGAAATTGCTGAGTCGATCGGTTTCTTACCAGGTACCGAAGAGGAAAAAATGGCACCATGGTTAGCTGCGATCACCGATACCTTAGAGGTATTACACAAAGGTGACGAAAACCCTATTTCAAGCCGTAACTATATTATGGAAAAGGCAAACATACAGTTTAAATCAGTTAACTTTATGCGTGGTCGCAGCATTCAAAATGCCGTGGTCATTTTAGATGAAAGCCAAAACCTTACCGCCTCACAGCTGAAAACTATTATTACCCGTTGTGGTGAAGGTACTAAGTTAATTTGCTCTGGTAACCTTGCGCAAATAGATAGTAATTACTTAACTCCAGTTACTTCTGGTTTAACTTATATTGTGGAGCGCTTCAAAGATTTTGAAGGCAGCGCCACGGTTAACTTAAATGGTGTGGTGAGAAGCCGTTTAGCATCGTTTGCGGAAGAAAATTTATAACTTGCGCAGTCCCACTTGGCTCGCTAACCTTGTTGACAAATTTAGCGCCAAGCATCGGATTGTAGATTGAATTTTCTACCTTTAAAACATTACTATCGTTCACTGGCTGTGGCACTTATTGTGCCGCTGCTGGTGGCTTTTCTATTATGTTTACACTTATATAATATTAAATTAGATCGCGCCGTTGCTAAACGTGAAGCGGATTTTGCCAATATAGCAGCGCAAGTTGAGCATGCTATGAATGGTGCTGATGGCTTGATCAACACACTGTTCTCTTTATACGAGCAACCTTTGTCGTATCAATTTGAGCCGCAATGGCTTGAAGATATTAATCAGCAAGAGAATTATTATTACCGAAAAATCCCTGATGGAGGCGGTGAAATTGTCGGGCAAGGTAAGTTTTCGACCACTCCTAATGCGATAGCTCAATGGCAGCAAGTGATCGCCTTGGGACCTGCTTTTAATACCGCATTATCGTTAATTCAATCCTTATCGGCAGTTGCTTATGTTAATGAGCAAGGCTTTGTTTATATAAAACGTCGTCGTGACGAAGATAGCCTAATGTTAACTCAAGTATTGGATGGCCAGTTGCGCCCAGCACTGGCTGACAACTCACTGACATCAAGTGCGATAGTAGAGGTGGCTGGTAAAAACTACTTATCAATAGGGCGTGCGCGTGAGCAGGGCAGTGAAGATTATATTATTTTGATTTATGACTTATCGGCAGTATCGCAATGGCTAAAAAAAATATCGCCGCGCAGTGGCGAATATATATTTTTAAATAGTGCGCAGCACGTCATTATCAGCTCACTTTACGATATTGAAGAAGACACGCCATTAGCGGAGTATTGGCCTTCAGCTAAAGCGCCATTAGCAGAATTAGATAATCAGGGTAATCTCACTCTTTTACAAGCGCAAAAGCAGCTACCAATTTATGCGGGTTATTTTGCATCACATGATGAATTAGCCTCACCGATTGTAACTGATGTATTAATTGAACTTACTTTTTTGAGTATGTTTTTAGTGATGATGTTCAGTACCTTGTTATGGTTAAGCCAGCGTATTTTTGTAAAACCCATGACATATTTAATGGCGTATCTTGAACAAAATGAGGAGCACTATAAAGATTATTCAAATTATCATATACCAGCAAACTGGCAGCCGTGGTTTAGCCGAATCAAGTGGGTACTTAACAAAAATCAGCAGTTGGTAAACTCATTGCAGCAGGCAAATAGTGAACTTGATGATCAAGTAAAAATAAAGACCCGTGAACTCGCACGCAGTTATGAGGCTAAAGAACGCCATTTAGCATTATTGAATACTATGCTCAATAGTGTGCCAGATCTTATTTATTTTAAAAACATTGATGGCTCATTCTTAGGATGTAATCGTGCTTATGAACAATACATAGGTATTGAGCAAGGGCAGTTAGTTGGTCAGCAGTTATGTGATATTAGTGATGATAATGGCCAGATCAGCGAATTAGAGCAACAAGTTTTAACAACCAAAATGAAAGCTGAGCAACGACTTGAAACCCAGCTACAAACCTTTCAATTAACCATCGCGCCATTTTATAACGATCAAAATCAGTTACTAGGTTCAATGGGAATTGGCCGGGATATAACCGCCCAACAACAAGCTCTTTTGGCATTAAAAGCGTCAGAGTCTAAGTTTCGCAGCGCCATAGAGTATGCAGCTAATGGGGTGATTTTACTTTCACTTGAACAGACCGTATTACAACTTAATCGAACTGCGCGAAAGATTTTTAAGATTGATAAAACTGAGCAGGATTTATTATTAGTGGATTTATTTCCACGGCAACAGTGGCAAGAAATAGCAACGCTTTTAGCTTTATTGCTGAGTGAGAAAAAGAAAGTTTACCATCTTACTTTAGGACAAGAAGAGCTAAATTGCTGGTGGCAGCTGAGTGTCTCTTTAGTATGGGATGAGCAACAAGCACCTTACTATTATGTTATTCATATTCAAGATGTCAGTGCATTGACTCAGGCCAAACAAGATGCCGAGCGGGCAACCGAGGCCAAAAGCCGATTTATTGCTAACTTAAGCCATGAAATACGCACGCCACTGCATGCTGTGACAGGCCTTATTGATATGGTAACTCAGCAAGGCTTAACAGCGCAGCAGCAACAGCATGCAGTTCAAGCAAAAAATGCTGCGCAAAGTTTATTAACCATGCTTAATCGAATGCTTGATTTTGCGCGAATCGAAAATAACCAAGTGCAATTAGATTTAGTTGATTTTGCTGTAGTTGCACTTGTTGACAGCTGCGAGAGTGTATTAATAGGGCTCTGCCAGCAAAAAGAGTTGGCTTTTAATATCGATATTGATCCGCTAATTGCTCCGCAGTTAGTCGGCGATTATATTCGCTTACAGCAAGTGCTCGGTAATTTACTCACCAATGCCGTGAAATTTACTGAACATGGCAGTATCACTTTGAAAATAACAGCCGTTGAATTGACGCCAACACAACAAACTCTGTGTTTTAAAGTGATTGATACCGGGATCGGTATTGATAAAGCTGATCAGAGTCGATTATTTGACGCATTTACGCAAGGCGACGAATCACTCACTCGCACCCATCAAGGCGTTGGTTTAGGGCTCGCTATAGTCAAACACGAAGTGGCATTAATGGGAGCTGAAATTAAAGTTGTCAGTAATAAAGGCCAAGGTAGTGAGTTTTTCTTTACCATAACCTTTAATGTTGCCGCTCAAATCGACCCTATCGCCTGGCACAATACTTTAGTGATTCATTCTGAGCGGGGAATTAATTTACCTGCCGCATTAGCGCCATTAAAACCGCTAGAATTTTCTGAGTTAGCTGAATTAACAGACCACGCTGTATTAGCAGATTATCAGCGGATCATCATTAATGACGTTGATCTACCGAGAGTAATAACGCGAGACAATATAAAAACAGCATTGATGAGTAATAACACGCAGCTTTATGTTGTTAAAAATGATCCAAATACTCCGCTGCCTACTCTTAAAGGTATGCAAATGTGCAGCGTGAAAAGTTCTGCATTAGTACAACGAATACAGCAAGTTGAGCCGATATCTAAACGCCCTGATGTAAATCTGACAACGGCAGAGAGCAAACTCAACGTTGCGGGCTTACTAGTGTTAGTTATTGATGATAATCAGCTTAATTTAGATATTATTAGTAATATCTTAAGTCAAGCACATATTAATGTCATGACAGCAAATTCGGCGATGGCAGGGATAGATTTGGTTACACAAGTCATGCCTGATCTGATCTTAATGGATATTCAAATGCCAGAAGTCGATGGGTTGCAAGCAACCGCTTTATTGCGACAACGTTATGATCAACAGCAATTACCTATTTTTGCGCTAACTGCGCATTGTGAAGCAGCTGACGAGCAACGCTCACTTGCAGTGGGTATGAATAAACATTTAACAAAACCAGTAGTTGCAGCGACGTTATTAGCGGCGATAAATGAGCTGAAAATTACCGGCGCTGTTTTTTATAATCATTCTTTTGCATTAGAACAATTCTCGGGCCATAATGATTTACTACAGGTTATGTTGGGTAAACTTGCTAAGTTGTGTGTAAGCCATCTGCAGCAATTAAAAGTGCCGATGCAAACAAAAGCGTTGGAACGATTAGTGCATAGTATTAAAGGTGTGTCAGGAAACCTTGGCTTTAATCGCCTAAGTGCTACCGCTCAGCAATTAGAAAGTAGACTACGTAAGACACCAGACGTAGGGCAAATATCCCTGAGTCAGTTAGAGTTCGAATTAGTACAAGTAAATAGATACATTCAAATACAAGGCTCAGTAAATGTTGAAGAAAGCCAAAATACTGATCGTTGATGATGACCCATTAAATCGATTGGTGTTGGAAAAAACATTAGCGAATGATCACGAAATATTTTTAGTTGAAAGTGGTGAAAAAGCCCTGACATTTGTTAGATCAACTGCGGTTGACTTAATTATACTCGATATTGTAATGCCTGGCATTAATGGCTATGAGGTATTAATTCAGTTAAAAGAAAATTCAACTACGCACTCTATTCCAGTTATCTTTATTTCAGCTAATACAAGCCATGATGATGAAGCAAAAGGGTTTGAATTAGGCGCAATGGACTATATTGCTAAGCCATTTAGTCCCGCAATAGTACGTGCACGAGTGCGAAATCAATTATTGATTAAGCAAAAAAATGATTTGTTAGAAATGCTCGCCTCCATTGATGGGCTGACAGAAATACCCAATCGGCGTTATTTAGATGAAAGCTTATCGCGAGAATGGCGTCGCAGCCGTCGAGCTGGTACACCGTTATCGGTGCTATTAATAGATATAGACCATTTTAAGCGTTATAACGATTGTTACGGTCACCGTGCCGGGGATGACTGCCTTAAACGTGTTGCACATGCATTAGTTGCAGCGTGTGAGCGTGGCACTGACTTTGTTGCGCGCTACGGTGGAGAAGAATTTGCCGCAGTGTTACCCGATACCAACCAACACGAGGCATTAAAATTTGCTAATAAACTCAGAGATGCTGTTAATACGCTAGCTATCCCGCATAAAGCATCACTCAATGCCGCTCACATTACGATAAGTATTGGGGTTGCTACAACTGAGTTTGGTCAAGTTTATTCTGAGCATATATTACTTGAAGAAGCCGATTTAGGTTTATATCAAGCTAAAGATAGTGGCCGCGATAAAATTATCGCTCGAGTTATTGACGCAAGTTAGTAAAGTCAGTTACTACAGCAAATAAAGAGTGAATATGCTCCACTCTTTACTGCTTTAGTTTTGTGTCTAAATGGCGCTAAGTGAATTATAAATACTATCACCCACACCAATCAGTTTCTCGTTTTTAAAGACCAGTGGAGTACATTCATCTTTTGTCATTTTTCCGTCAGAGTGAATACTGTGGGTGGCATAAAATAGTACTTGGTATACATCACCGTCTTTTTTTAATAATTCTGTAAAGTCGGGAGTTTTTAATTTATTTAATACATTTTGATAGCTGGTATCTAAAGTGAGCCCTGAGATGCTTTCACGATTAAATTGATGATGTTCTTCCCAGCTTGAACTATTACCAGCCCAGTGTGTTTGTGCTTCACCATCGGATACTGCAATTACACAACCAGTAAGAAGAGGGGCTGCAAGCGCGGCAATTAAAAGTACTTTTTTCATTATTTTATCCTGGATACTAAATATTGATTTTAATTTATCTATTAGCTAGCAAAGAACTAGCCAATATTTTATGTTATTTAAAATCAATGAATTATATTTTTTTTGTAAGGTGGTGCATTATATTTAACCACCTTTTATAGCGTGACTAACTAAAAGTTAGTTGATTAGACCAGTCTATTTAAACTTTCACCTTGGCTAAATGCGCTAATATTTAAGCTGACTTGCTTTACTAAGCGAATGATTGACTCTTCACTGGCCCATGCAATATGTGGAGTCAGTATTAAATTATCACCACGATAAGCGGCCAATGGATTATCCTTCGCAGCTGGTTCTTTACTTAATACGTCAAATCCCGCTCCTGCAATTTGGTTATTGCTCAGTGCGTTGGCTAAATCAGCTTCATCAACGATACCACCGCGCGCGGTGTTAATTAAAATGGCATTGGGTTTCATCATAGCAAGTTCAGCAGCACCAATCAGATCACGACTTTCATCGGTTAAAGGGCAGTGTACACTAATAATATCAGCTGTTTTTATTGCTTGGTAAAATTCTGTTCGGCCCTCTCTAGTTACTTGGTTTTTACGCTCACTGATAATTACATTGGCACCAAAAGCACGTGCAACATCCGCAACAGCTTTACCAAGCGAACCATAACCGATAATTGCCAGAGTTTTACCTCCTATATCATTAAAACGGTAATCAAGGCGGCAGAACATCTCGCTTTGTTGCCATAACCCTTGTTGGCAATCAGCAATGTAGCGGTGAGTATTACCCAGTAAATTTGTGATCAGTGCAAAGGTATGTTGTACAACCGAAGGTGTTGAATACCCGGCCACATTGGTAACGGCAATGCCAAACTCTTTAGCGGCGACTAAATCAACATTGTTAGTGCCAGTTGCGGCTACACATATGAGCTTTAATTCAGGGAGTTTTGCCAGTGTTTCGCGATTAAGTACCACTTTATTGGTGATCAAGACATCAGCGCCTGCACTATGCGCTAATACTTGTGCTGGACTGGTTAGTGAATAACTAGTGAAGTTGCCAAGTTTTTGAAAAGGTTCAAGGGATGTGCCTGCAAGCGTAGCAGTATCGAGAAGAGTAATATTCATGAGCTTTCCTTATAATAAAAATTTATAAATGCTTGACCTTGGTGTGTACTCTAAGGTTTATACTCAGCATCAGTTGATAATATGTTAATTGGAGACGGTGATGAAAATAGGCGAATTTGCCAGTCAATTAGGTGTCTCTACAGATACCCTAAGGTACTATGAAAAGCATGCTTTGTTAACGCCTTCAGCGCGAACGCAAGCAGGTTATCGAGATTATAGCCAAACCGATCTTAAGCAAATGATGTTTATTTTGCGCGCTAAAAATGTTGGCTTTAGCTTGGCTGAGATCAAAGAACTATTACAAATTAAATTTAAAAAACATCAGCATTCTTGCCATGAAGTTAAAAACTTAACAATACAAAAGCGTGACTTAGTCGCAGAGCGTATTGCTGAATTAACACGTTTTCATCAATCATTATCTGTGTTAGCTGATAAGTGCTGCGGAGGCAAAGAGCCCGCAGATAACTGTTCGATATTAACCACTTTGGAGGACATTGATGGACTTAATCAATAATTTTTGGCAGTTATTTTTATTATCTGCACCTTGGTTAATGCTCGGTTTATTAATAGCTGGGTTATTAAATGTGTACTTACCGGCTGATTTCTTAAATAAACACTTGGGAAAAGAAGGTTTTTGGACGACTGTTAAAGCTGCTTTAATTGGCGCACCAATGCCATTATGTTCGTGCGGTGTAATACCTGCTGCAATTGGTTTAAGACGTGCAGGCGCTTCAAAAAGTGCTACCACTGCGTTTTTAGTATCGACGCCAGAAACAGGGGTTGATTCGGTGTCGGTATCGTATGTGTTACTAGGTCCTTTTATGGCTATAATTCGTCCAATAGCGGCGATTTGCAGTGCTATTGTCGCTGGTGTCTTAGTGGGGCGTGATGCTGAAAAAACGCAAACTACAGATCACATCAGTGAAGTTAATAATGAGCAAAAGCGAGCAACGACAATAAGTTGTTGCTCAACGAAATCAGCAGTGGTCGAAGAGAAGGTTAGTTGCTGTTCAACGAAACCAGCAGCGGTCGAAGAGAAGGTTAGTTGTTGTTCAACTAAACCAGCATCGGTTGAAGAGAAGATAAGTTGTTGTTCAACTAAATTAGCAGCAGTTGAAGAGAAGATAAGTTGTTGCTCAACGAAATCAGCTGTGGTCGAAGAGACGGTTAGTTGCTGTTCAACGAAACCAGCAGCGGTTGAAGAGAAGGCAAGTTGTTGCGATACATCAAGTGCAGCACCAGCCAGCCAATGGCAAAAGATGAAACAGGCAGTGAGTTTTAGCTGTAACAAATTGCTATCAGATACTATGAAGTGGTTAATGATTGGTTTGTTCTTTGCAGCCTTAGTGCAAACTTATGTACCAGAATCATTTTTAACCCAATGGGGCAGTGGTATTTTGGCTATGCTGGTGGTGATCGTGATTAGTATTCCCATGTATATTTGTGCGACCGCATCAACGCCGATTGCAGCTGGTTTGTTATTAAGTGGCGTAGCACCTGGCGCTGTTTTAGTCTTTATGTTGGCAGGTCCTGCCACTAATGTCGCGACGCTTGGCGTGGTTGCCAATGAGCTTGGTAAGCGTGCAGTGGTTGCTTATTTAGTTGGTGTAATAGGTGTCGCTTTGATATTTGGTTTTTTAACCGATTATTTAGTGGCTGAATTTGGCTTTGTTGTTACACCATTATTAGGTGATGAACATCAAGTGCTACCACATTGGTTAACCCTTCTCTGTGGTACTATTTTAGCACTGTTAATGGCGCGTTTAGTTCTTAAAGGAGCGTTTAGTAAATACCGCAGCACTGGTAAGAGCATTGCATAATTGAATGTTATTAAAAAGATTTTTAGCTGTTATAAAATATAAACAATGGACCAAATTAATGACTTAGTTCGCATTTTAGGTTGTCTGAGTTATAATCGCCTATAGAATATAAACGGTGCGCACGAGCGCACCGTTTTTTTAACTTTAAAGATGCAGTAATGAGTGAACCAGTGGACAAGTACGCAGATATAAGACCTTACAATGATGATGAAGTAGCCGCTTCGGTTGCACGCTTGATTGATGATAATGCGTTTATTGATGTAGTTGCAAAATATAACTTACCGCGTTTTTTATCAGCTGTACCCTTTTTATCTAGAACATTGGTAAAGTATCAGTTACGTAAAAAGTGGGGCGCTATCAACAGTGTTGAGCAAGTTCAACAAATCGTTGCTAAGTATTTAGCACAGCTGGTAAAACGCACCACAACTGAGGTGACCTTTTCTGGTTTGGATCAACTCGATCCAAAGCAAGCGTATTTGTTTATCTCAAATCATCGCGATATCGTACTTGATCCTGCTTTAATTAATTGGGGCTTATTCAGTCACAAAATGAAGACAGTCCGTATCGCCATCGGTGATAACTTACTGCAAATCCCTTATATCACCGAGCTGATGCGTTTAAATAAAAGCTTTATTGTTAAGCGCTCAGTTAAAGCGCCAAAAGAAATGCTTAGAGCACTATCGCAGCTTTCAGCTTATATTTACGATTCGCTTGCTGGTGGTGATTCAATTTGGATTGCACAAAAAGAAGGCCGCGCTAAAGATGGCTTTGATCAAACAGATCCTGCGCTACTTAAAATGTTGCAGCTTAATGGTCGTAAGCAAAAGAAAGAGTTTGCTGAGTATGTACGTGAGCTAAAAATTGTACCAGTATCAATTTCATATCAATATGAACCTTGTGCAACAGCCAAAGCCAGAGAGCTTTATCATAAGCAGCATCATGGTAAATATGTAAAGTCAGCGGGTGAAGATATTGCCAGTATTGTTGAAGGTTTTAGTACCGCCAAAGGGCATGTTCATTTAGCATTTGGGCAACCAATTGAAGACGGGTGTGAATCACCAGAGCAGCTGGCAAAAACCATCGATGAGCAAATTATTGATTCGTTCTTTTTACACCCAGGAAATTATATCGCTGGTGGCTGTAAACAGGCGGTGATTAATAAAGCCGATGCTCAGGCATTTGAGATGCGTATGGCGCGTGTTCCAGATGAATTAAAACCTCTGGTGTTAGCTATGTACGCTAAGCCATTTCATCGTAAGGTTGAGTTTAATAGTAGCGAAAGCGGCCAATAACTAATGTAAAACATCTTCAAAAAAACCGTAATTAAGTTACGGTTTTTTTTCGTTTAAAAAACGGGCTATACTAAAGTTGTGTTTATTGGCCGATGTTTGTTATGCAACAAATTGAAATTTTTGAAATTCCAAGTCCTTGCAAAGGCATTTGCGAGGTAAATAACCGAGGCTATTGCAAAGGCTGCTATCGAAGTCGGGAGGAACGCTTTGGTTGGAATTCATTTTCAAACGTAGAAAAAAAGCAAGTCATTAGTTTGTGTCAACAGCGTTATAAACGTTACTTGCAAAAGCGCCAAGCACTTATCGCTAAGTCAGCACCATCGGAGCAGGGGGATTTTGGTTTTTAATCAAGATTATGTTTAGCCCTGAGTAAACGAACTGTGCCATTTTCATTGAGTTTATGCAGTTCTTTTTCAAGCTTAGGAATTAATGCGCTATGGCGTGAATGCAAAAAGTGATAGCTTTTTATTGGTGCCAGTATTTCAGTTTGAAATTGCTTAACATTAAACTGAGGGTGTTTAGTAGACAATAAAAAGTCGAGTAAAATCACACCTTGTACTTTACCTTGAGTGAGTAAATTAAGTTGAGCAGTGACGCTTTTCACCTTAATAATGTCACCAATAAAAGGGTGTTCGTTAAGGTAACTCTGCGCTGCAGGATAACCAACTTGAATGGCGATATTGTCTAGCTGCTCAAATGTACATTGTTGGCAGTTTTTTAATAGCACAAGGTTAAACTCAAATAGCGCAAAGTTAACCGGATGCAAGTTTTGATATTGTTGACTGATACTGGCCACTCGCCCTAATTGGCCATCAAGCGTGCCATTGTTCGCTGCAGATAAAGCGCTTTGGTGATTAAAGTCAATAATATGTACATCATAGCCAAGTTCCTTATATGCAAGGGTCATCAGCTCAATCACATAGCGAGCCTGTGGGGTATCGGCTGGGCGATTAAACAGCATATGTTGCATGTTCGCTATAGTGCTCAGTGGCGTTAGTGAATAACAGAGCAATATGAGATAAAAAAAGCACTTAATCACAGCGTTTCCATATTAGGACTAAAAACGCCACCAATCTACGTTTAAAAGCTAAAAAGCGCAAGTTTAGCCGTGACTCTTTTAGGCAAATGTTTGTTATACTCTGGGCATTAATATGATTAGTAATAACTGGTAATTTATGTCGTTTAACTTATGCTTACTACCTCGTGAACAAAAATATCAAATTCAATTGGATTACGAGGCATCGTTTTGGGCTTATCAAATAAAGCGTGGTAAGAGTACTCGTGAGCAAATATACAATACAATTCATAGTCGGCCAGTGGCAGAGCAGATGTTTTTGAAGCAGCAATTTGAACAATATTTAGCGACGATGCAAAGTTAATGACGGCATTGCGTTTTGAATGCCTAGAGCCAATTAAAACCCCTTTAGTGAATAAGTTTTACGATCAATATAAAGCCCGAGGTCGGGCAACCAGACAAGATCAAGTGTGGGTTGTTTATAATGACTTAGTTATTGTCGCGGCATGCAGAATTCAAAATCGCAGTGATTATTTGTTTTTGTCTACCTTGCTGGTTGCACCTGCTTGGCGCGGTCAAGGAATTGCAAAAAAACTACTAATTCATACCTTGTCTAATCAAAATTCACTCGTTTATACATTTGCTTATAACTATTTAGCTGATTTTTATCAATCAATTGGCTTTAACTTTGTGTTAACATTGCCACCACCTTTAGATACACTCTTTACTGTCTATCAGCAACGAAATATCGTAGCTATGCAGTGCTAGTAAAAATAATTTGTTAAAACAACCACGTGGAAATTTAGATGGGTCAATGGTTTAAGGCTAGTGTGTTCTTTTTGTTAGCCGCCTTTGTTGTTGCTAGCCAAGCTACTATGGCGCAGGTAAAACGCTTATCGCCAAGTGAAGGTTTATCACAAAGCTATGTCAATACCATGTTGATAGATAAAAGCGGCTATCTTTGGTTGGCGACTGAAGGAGGCTTAAATCGTTACGATGGCTATCAGGTAGTACATATTGCAGGGCCAAACGGGGAATTAGATGAAGCAATTATTGACCTTATATATCAAGACCCGGATGGTTATATTTGGATTGCATCGTTAGTTGCAGGGCTGTTTCGCTATGATCCAAGTACCGATAGTTATCAACAATTTTTATCAAAACCCACCAGTGAAGAACAAGTCTTAAGTCAGTCTGTATTTAGTATGGTTGCCACCGATAATAAGTCATTATGGATTGGCCGTGGTTGGGACTTTGCTCGCCTTGATTTAGCGACGGGCCAAATTGAGACTATTTTTGAATTACCAGAGCGCACTCGTAATACCGTGATCCGCGATTTATTACATTACAAAGGTTATATCTTCATTGCCGCCAGTACTGGCGCATATGTCTATCATATAGCAACTGGGCAATACCGAAAATTAGAGCATTTAAGCACCGAGCCAGACCATGTGTATCAAAATTATATAAAGTCGTTTGCAATAGGCGAAAATGAGCAACTGTTAGTGGGGGCCGTACGTGGTTTATATCAAGTTGATATTAGTGATTTACCGAGTATGTTTGAGCGCCCAGATGTGCCTTTTAAAAATAAAACCATATTGAACGATCTTAATATTTGGAAAATAATAAATGACCATGGGGTGCTTGATTTAGGCACCGATAAAGGTTTATTTAGTCTCGATTTGAATAGCGGTGAGCTGACTAAAAATAATAGAGTAAAAGAAAGTAAATACTCACTGGCAGATCCAAGTGTTATCGATATTGTCAAAGATAGTAACGGCGCTATGTGGACAGCTACTAAAAGTGATGGGGCATTTTATTTACCTTATGATAATTATCATTTTGAAAATGTTAATGCCAGCATGCTCTCCGGTGATGGTTTATCGCACCCTTCTATTTGGGGCATAACCGAGTATGAAGATAAACTCTGGCTAGCAACTCATAATGGTTTAACTGCGGTTGATTTAAAAACTAATCAAGGGCAAGTGTTTTTAAAAGATTATCAAGCTGATTTGTTTACCACTGAATTTAATATCTACGCTATTTCTCCTTATAAAGATAAATTGTGGCTGCGTACTAATCGCGGGATTTTTAGTTTTGATCCGCATAGCTATGAAATTTTTCCTGCAACAACAGCCGACCCAAGCCAGCAACACCTGATCACAGGGTGGATACATGGCTCAGTATTGATGCCAAATGGTGAATTATTTTATGTTCATTCTGATCATGGCATGTTTGTTTATAATATCGACAGCCAAAAGATCACTCCTTTAGGTGGTGAATTTGAAAAGTTTGAACCGTTTTTAGCTTATGGTTTCTTACCGCCTTTATCTACCAAACCTGACTCCCCGTTATTTTATAATGCAGGGGTGCTTTATCAGGTTGATCCAAACTCATTTGCTTTAACAAAAATCTATACCGTGCCACAGCAACACGAAAATGTAGCCGTTAATGTAATGTCTTATATTGTTGATAATAATAATGTGCTGTGGATCACGTTATCGAATTTTGGCTTAATTGGTCTTGATGCATCGAATTACAAGCTGTTGTATACCATAGATTTAGATAAAAATAAGCTCGGCACCTTATTGTACGATATGGTGTTAGATGATGCTGGAATGATCTGGATGAGTAGTCATAAAGGGATCTGGCGATTAAATCCAGAAAACAAACATTTTCAGCAATTTACGACATCAGAAGGACTGGTCTCTACCGAGTTTAATAGTGGTGCATTTACGCGTTTAAAAACCGGCCAAATAGTCTATGGTACGTTAAAGGGATTTAGCTATTTTTACCCAAATGATAATCAACCTAGGCATGGTTTAATTGATCATGTAAATATAACCAGCATTGATTTGATGTCTCGTGAATTATCTACGGATCTTAAGCAACCAATAAAAACAATCACCTTAGAGCACGACGATATAGGTCTTGAAGTGGCTTTTTCGGCAATGGCATTTAACTACCAAGAACGTATTATTTATGAGTATCAACTCTCTGATGGGCAAAAGTCTTATACCCGTAATAATAACCGAGTGCTATTTCCAAAACTTAACCCCGGCAAATACCAACTAAAAATTTGGGCTAAAGATCCGCTTACTGGCGACTACACACAACCGGCAGTATTGGACATTGTGGTAAAATACCCGCTATGGCGCGCGCCTCAGTTTATAGTGCTTTACGCACTGGTGTTTTTTGGATTAGTTGCGGCTTGGATTATGCGTCGTAATCGAATTCAGCAATTATTATTAGCAGCCCATAGAGAAAGCCAAGAAAGTGAAGCGCGCTTAAAGTTAGCATTAGAGGGCAGTCGTTCAGGGGTGTGGGATTGGCAATCTTCAAGTCCAATCATTTATCAACCACGACTTAAAAATGAGCTGGGTTATGATGTTGAATCGGTTAATTTGGATGATTATTTAGCAAAAATACATCCTAAAGATAAACAACATTTTCGTATCGAATGGTTAGAATTTTTATCCACCGAGAAAGGCTATTTTAACTGCACCTATCGTTTACGCCATAAATTAGGCTATTGGCGCTGGTATAAAGACTTTGGCAAAGTGGTTGCTTGGCAAGGAAGTACACCCGAGAAAGTGGCCGGCACTTACACTAATATGACTCGTGAATTAGTGTTTGAAGAACATGCCCGTTTATTTGGCGCAGCATTTGAGCAAACCCGCGATTGGGTCTTTATTCTGGATAAAAGTTTACGTATTTTAGCTACCAACAAAGCACTGCAGAGCGCATTTAACTTTCCTGTTGATTATCGTTCTAGCTGCTCATTACACTTAGGGTTAAGTCGTGTTGTAAGGGTTAACTATTTACGTGTAATGAAGGAATTGCAAGCTGGTGAACATTTTTCTGCAGAAGATACCGTTTACTTAGCTAATGGTGAATCTCGCCATGTATTAATTAAAGTCAGTGCTGTGGCAGATACTGAACAACGCTTAGAAAGCTATGTGGTCATCCTCACTGATATTAATGCGCAAAAGTTAGCTGAAAATGAATTGTTTTTATTAGCAAATTACGACAGTTTAACGGGGTTACCAAATCGTACTTTATTTAATGACCGAGTTGAACACGCACTTGAACAGGCAAAAGGCCAAAATTCAAAAGTAGCGTTACTCAATATTAATATCAAACGTTTTAAGTATTTTAATGACTCGCTAGGGCATGAAGCTGCCGATGAGATAATAAAGGCGGTGGCACTGCGGATCAAATCGCGTGTACAGGCCAAAGATAGTGTAGCCCGTTTTAGCGGTGATGAATTTATGTTGTTAGTCGAGGGCATTCAACAAATCGAAGAGGTTGTTTTACTGTGCGTTAAGTTGATGGCCAGCTTGAATGACAACATCATTATTAACAACCAAGCGATTAGTGTCAGTTTAAGTATTGGCGTGGCGATTTCGCCTGATGATGCACTCAGTGCTAAAAGTTTAATTAAAGCGGCTGATATTGCACTGTATCATTCGAAAAAGAGCTTGGAAGGTTGTTATCAATTTTATAAACAAGAAATGAATCAGCATGTACAACGCTCTCTGCATTTAGAATCACAATTAACTCAAGCCTACCAAAATCATGCGTTTTGTAATCATTACCAAGTGATTGTTAATGCTAAAACTCATCAGGCCGAAGGGCTGGAAGTATTGCTGCGTTGGCCAGAAAATAACAGCTATGAAACGCAAGAGTTTGCGCTTGCTGCTGAGAGTATCGGTTTGATCACAAAAATTATGTTGCAAACCTTAGCTAGAGCGTTGATTGAACTTAAACAGTGGCAGTTACAAAAGCCTGACTTGTATGTGTCTATTAACCTGTCTGCACTGGATTTTGAGTATAAAAATTTAGTTGATGAAATTCGCAGTGCTCTAATTAATGCTGATGTATCAGCCAGCTCTGTGGTGTTTGAAATTACAGAATCAGTGCTGATGCATGATTCACCGCAAGCGTTAAATAGCATGTCAAAGTTGAAGCAACTAGGTTGTCGCTTATATATGGATGACTTTGGTACAGGTTATGCTTCACTCACTTATTTAAAGCGCTTTCCGATCGATGTACTGAAAATTGATCGCAGTTTTGTAACTGATATTGGTATAGATAGTGACGATGAAGCGATTATTCAGTCAACGCTTGCATTGGCGAAAAGCTTAGGTAAAGAATGCGTCGCAGAAGGCGTTGAAACTAAGCAGCAGCTTACCTTTTTGCGCAACTTAGGCTGTAATTTATTTCAGGGCTATTTATTCAGTAAACCAATCCCAGGTGATGATGTAAGCGCATTATTAAATAAAGACTGGCAGTCGTTGTTGAATGAAGACTAATGCTAGCTAGAGTTTTATTAAATGGTGAAAATATCAGTGCCGAGTTTATAAATGGTTACTTTTTTGAATTTTTAAGCTTAACTTGTTTTAGCAAAAAAATAACTATTATGAATCAAGGAAGTTATGAAGCCTGAGAAGCCTACTATTATGGATATGTCCGAATTTAAGCCATCAGCGAGATGTCCTAATTGTAATTTGATTATGTACTTAGGAAACAGGTGCCCGCATTGTGATTATTTGCTCAGTCATACGGAGCAAAAAACTCAAAGAGAATTTTGGCTTAAAGTTCGAAATACTGGCTATATAAAAGGTATGGTCTTCTTTGCTTTCTTCTTTTTTATAGCTTGGGTTTTATTTGCTGAGTCATAACGTTTTTGAGACTCAACACTACAATTAAACCAATTGCGGTGTTGATGCCCTAAACAGTTGAAATTTTAACTAGAAGCTATATCTAGTCTTGGCGTTCACCGCAGTGACGACAATAAAGGTTTTTAGTGCGTGCACTAAGTTGAGACTTAATTGCTTTGTTTGCTTCTTGCTTACTTAAACCAAGCTTACAGCGCAAATTCTCTAGATGCTCCAGTTGCGCATCATCTAGTTTGCCATCTAGCTCGCCATCATGCAGACATTCATGCACCGCATCACTAAACATGATCCTACGCTTACGTAGCTGTTCAGAGAAACTCGAAGCTAATAAGCCGGTGGGTATTGCTACCATTCCCATACTCAGTAACGTGATCACGCCGCCAAAAAAACGCCCTAGCGGTGTTACTGGCACAACGTCACCATAACCTACAGTGGTCAGCGTTGCCATTGCCCACCACATTGCCGCAGGAATGGAGCCAAATTTATCCGGTTGTATATCGTGTTCAATTAAATAAATTCCGCAGGAAGCTAAAATTAGCACCACTGCCATTATAAAGAATGCGGCCAAAAGCGAACTGCTTTCATCACGAAATGATTGTAAAAGTAGCTGCATTGCTCGTGAGTAACGAGTGAGCTTAAAAACACGTAGGAGTCTGAGCACTCTTAAAAAACGTAAATCAAAGGTGATAAACATCATTAAGAGCGTGGGCAGGATTGCCATGAGATCAATTAAGGCTAAAGGAGAGAGTAAATATTTTAAACGGCGTTGAAAATTACCACAGTCTAGACTTTTGTACTCGGCACGTTCTACGCATGACCAAAGGCGAAGTAAATACTCGATGGCAAAAATACTAACCGAGACAAGCTCAAGTATTAAAAATTCATACTTATATTGCTGAGCCAAACTGACCACGGATTCAAGCACAATTGCAATCACATTAATCATTATCAGCGATATTAGAAATATATCGATGTAATGACCAGTCTTACGGTACTCTCCATTACCTTCAAAAAATAGCGCTGTGCGTTTACGTAAATTATTCAAATTAAATCCGTGTTCTTTTAAAAATAATACTGGTTTAGAGTTTAGAGTTTAGAGTTTAGCTTATAGCGACTATTCAAAGGCTATAAATATGGTTATGTCAGATTGTACATTGTCGTATTGAGTGTGCATATAAGCGGTAAAAACTTGTAATGTAGAATTAAAACGTGCATTACAAACTATCGGAATAAGATGTGATTATTTTTTTCTTAATACCCGAGCTCGAAATATTAGGTGTTTGTGGTGCAAACATGACATCAATATCGTACGCTTGTAATGCATCAGCGGCTTCATTCCAGCGCTCACTATTTTGCCATTGCCCGCCAACAACCACCTTATTTACTCCCCATGCTTGTATCCATTTACAAGTGCTCTGAGTCTTTACTATTGGACTTGGCACTAAGGCAACGTGATCCACGATCGCCAGTGCGCTTATAATCGCCATTCTTTCATGCTGATTAATGATCGGAAACGTATTTTTATTTTCAAAGCATAAGTCATCTGACGCAACCGCAACAAACAGTTCGCTTCCTTGTGCTTTAGCAAATTTTAAATAATTTAAATGACCAATATGAAATAAGTCAAATACACCAAGAGCCAAACAGCGCGTATTATGACTGCTTTTATTATCTGAATTTAAGCTATGTATTTGTGAGTTTAGAGTCATGTAGGCATACTTTCGGCTTTATCGGTTAATTTTTTTATTAATTCGTCGTTATTATCAAAAAAAGTAAGTTGGTTTAATATGTGTTTTAATTTCCCCCATTCACTCATTAAGCATAACTTATAAAGCCTTGAATACACAAAGCACTGTGTTAATAACGAGAATGAGCGAATATTTTTTGCGCATAAAATAGTATCAAAAAGAGGGTCGGGTGTTTGCCAATCTCCATAAAGCGCACTTAATATCAGTTCAGGTTGTGCTAGATGCCATACGTTGCCAAAGGGAGTTGTTTTTTCTACTAAATTTAAGGTTGGATATTGTGTAATTCTATTCCACTCAAAGGGAATATCACTCATCCAAAGCCCACAAATAGTTTGTTGGTTGGCGGTATCAACACCAAAGCCACAAATGTCCAAGGTCACTCCATCTGGGTGAGCAAAGCATCGTGGGTTAATTAAGTCATAAGAGCGCATATGTTCATGCCAGCCTTGGCTTTTTAAAAGTGTAATAGCCTGCTCCATTTGCCCCCAATCAACTCCAATATCAATATCTTTATCAAAAGGGAGAATTGCACCTTCGCGTATGATGCCCAATAAGCTACCTGCTGTGGCAAAGGATTTAATGTTTTCTTGGCGTAAAAGGGCAAGGGTTTTCCATAGCAAGGCCTCATGTATTTTGGTATCGAATTCAACTTTTGGTTGTTGTTTGTAGCTATGGATGGGTGGAGTGTCTAAAAACATCTCTAATGCATGGCGATATTGTGCAACCGCTAAGGGAAGCTCACGTGCTTGTTGGTAGCACATACCTAAGGTATAACTAAGCTCACTTGAAGCTGGGTGTGCTGCCATGTAAGCTATTAATGGCGCTATGTGATTTTTTGCTGTGCCCTCTATCAGTGCTATTTCGGTCAAATAACGATGTGCAATCAAAGATGAGTGGTCTTTGCTCAGTACATATTTAAATTTTGCCTGCGCTAATTGGTATTGGTTTTTTTGGTATAACTCAATGCCTTTTATTAACTCTGTATGTATTATGCTCAATTGATTATTTTCCGTAGATATAAATAAAAATCACAGTTCTTTCACAATAGAACATGTTCTTAATAATGTATTGTTTTTAATGCTTACAGGTAGAGTGCAGCTTGGGGCAATAATGACTCTATTAAGGTCTAAGTTGCGGCGGCAGTATAATAAAAATTGTTCAATTTCTTCCGTTTTAAGTGGGCGCGGTAATAATAATTTATCCAATAGCCCTACAAATGTAATATCAGGGAAGCTAGTGAGCAAAGCTTTTATAGATACCACATCGTGGCAGTCATCAATTGATAGTAAAGAGAACCTGTTACTATCTAGGTAATCAAAATAAATGGAAGAACTGCAATGATAGTGAAGAAGGTGGTTTTGATGTGTTAACTGCGCTATGCATTGTTCATCATAAGGCGCTACAAGTGTTTTAAATTGCTGATAACTGCAAAATGCACCACAAGCATGAAAGCTGCAGTAGTAAATTCTAACATTTTTAATTAATAGTAAAGCTTCAATATATTGTGCTGTTATATCACTTAATAAAGATAACATCTTTTTGTAAGGTGCGCGCTCTAACTCGGCTGCAGTTAATGTACCCGCAAGCATTGAATTTAAATGATAAAGCGGAGAGTAAACCGTTGCAAAACACAGTTTATTCTCATTGCTAAAGTGCTCGCTAACACGTTTATGTGCTTCAATATTTATGAGTAGTTGCGGACAATCGTTTAATTCTTTAGGGCTTTTTTTATCATCTAACAAAGCTGATAAACTATGGGGGTAGCTGTTTTTTTCAACTGTTCCTAATGGGTTATGTTTGAAGTGCCGTTTAATGCCAAATGCGCTACATACACTATTACTATTACAGCTCAGTTTTATAAAGCAATGATCATGAATATCTTGGTATCTAATAACTGACTTTGCTAGTAAGTCAGCATCTAAGTCGATATTAGGCCAGTGTTTCCAGCTCGTTACTTTCAACTATAGTCCCTTATAACTTCAGTACCATGTTTATACTGCCTTCTTCAAAGTCGCGGCTGATCTTAAAGCCTAGTTTTCGGGCTAATTCAATCATTCCGGTATTTTCCGGCAGGGTGATACCCTCAATAAATTGTACGCCTTGGCTTTGACAATACTCAATAGCGGCGCGCATTAATAAGCCACCTAAGCCAAGGCCTTGGCAGTTTGAGCGTACTACTATAGCAAATTCGGCATGCACTTTATCTGGGTCCATTAACACCCGAGAGACGCCAAGCGTGGCGTTGTCTTGAGTGATAATAAACGCCATTTCACGATCGTAGTCAATTTGCGTCATTTTAGCGAGTTGATCGTGGTTAAATTGCGGCAGCTCACCAAAAAAGCGCTTGTAGCGATCTTCTTTGCTGAGAGATTGATCAAACTCTTGGTGCGCCTGTTCATCTTCTGGCTTTATTGGTCTGAGTGTCGCAAGGGTATTATTTTTAAGCGTCACTTGTTTAACCAGCTCAATTGGGTAAGGGCGAATAGATAAGCGTTTACGATGTGATTGTACTTGGTAGTGACTCAGGGTCATGGTGGCATCAAGCACCAAAAACTGGCCATTACTGGCTAAAATAGGATTTAACTCAAGCGAAGTTATATCGGGTTGATCAATTACCAGTTGTGAAATTCGCGTAAGCAATGCACACAGGCGATACTTATCAACTTTCTCAGGCAAAATGCGATCTTTAAGCACGCCTTTATCATGCGCCGCAGCAATTAAATATTTTGCTAAGTTCATATTCAAAGGTGGTAAAGCAACCGCTGCTTGAGCAAACTCTAGACCTGTGCCGGCTTCTCCTAGAAGTATTACAGGACCAAAATTAGACTCAGTTTTTACGGCAATGCGTAGTTCATTGGCCCCCGCTCTGGGAGCCATTTTTTGTAGCGAAAAACCTTCAATAATCGCATCAGGGTAGGTGTTTCTTATTCTTAATAACATTGCAAAAGCGGTTTGCTCAACTTCTTGTGCGTCATTGAGATTAAGTACTACACCACCGACTTCTGATTTAGATGGAATGCTAGGGCTGATCAGTTTCAGTGCCACAGGAAAGCCTAGCTCTATGGCTTGCTCTTTTGCTTCTGTCGGCGTGTATGCGACCTCGGTTTGAATACATTCAACGCCATAGTGAGCGAGTATTTGGCTGGCTTGATGGGTGGATAGATAGCTTTGCTGCTCTGCTAAAAACTCATTCACGAGCGCTTTTGCTGCGTGTTTATTGATTTTAGCGTCATCTGTGTTTGACTCTGGAGTTTGGGTTAAATGTTTTTGATTACGGCGATAACTTACTAAGTGCATAAAGGCACGTACTGCGCCCTCAGGGGTGCGATAAGTAGGAATGCCGTAGTTGCTACATACGCGACGGGCGGCATAGGCGGCATCTTCGCCCATAAAATTTGTGATCACATAAGGACGCGCCATTTTCGGTAGTTTATTCAACGTTTCAGCGATAATTAATGCATAGTCTTCACTTGGCGCAAGGGCCGATGGCGTGTGAATGATCAGTAGATTTTTTACTTCCTTAGCATGCAATAAAATTTCCAGTGCTTGTTGGTAGCGTGCCGGAACTGAGTCACCAAAAATGTCCACCGGATTAGAGGTCATATCCGATTGTGGGATCACTTTATTGAGCGCCGCACGGGTTTCTTCACTTAATTGTGTCAGCTTACCAGAACTTTGTAATAAGCTATCAACGGCCATTACGCCGGGGCCGCCGCCATTGGTTAAAATGGTGAGTTGTTCCACCTTTAATAATTTAGGATGCATGGCCAGTGTTTGTGTAGCAGCAAACAGTTCAGTTAAATCATTTACCCGTAACATACCTGCGCGTTGGAAGAGGGCGTCATACACCGCATCTGAACTTTGCTTGCCGCCAGTGTGAATTTCGGCAGCAAGTGCTCCAGCCGCTGTTTTACCTGTTTTAATGGCGATCACCGGTTTACTAAACGCAGCGGCACGAGCAGCTGAAATAAAGCTGCGGATATTCTCAATGTTATCGATGTACAGCAAAATAGCCTTCGTTTTTGCATCGCGACCTAAAAAGTCGAGTAGTTCAGCAAAGTCGATATCTAAACAATCTCCCACAGAGACAAAGTATGAAAAGCCAATTTCTTTATGTTTTGCCCAATCTAAAATAGTGGAGCACACAGCAGCTGACTGTGAAATAAACGCTAATTTACCAGGGCTTGCGATAGTGTGAGAAAAACTCGCATTGAGGCCAATATGGGGGATCAATAAACCCAAACAATTAGGGCCAAGTAACGATACTTTGGCATGTTTAGCGGCTTCTTGCAGTGCTGTTTTTTGTTCATGATTGAGTCCGGCTGCGATCACAATCGCATTTTTACAGCCAAACTCTCCCAGCTCTGCAATGATATTAAGTAGAGTGTGTTTGTTCGTACAAATAACTGCAAGGTCCGGTATTTTCGGTAGCGCCGCAATAGACGGGTAGGCCAACACGCCATGTACGGCGCTATTAGTCGGGCTTACTGGCATGATAGGGCCGTTAAATCCGCCTTGTAATAAGTTGCGCATTACTACAAATCCTGCTCGGGAAACGTTATTCGATGCACCAATCACGGCAACCGAAGTCGGATTGAAAAACTGACTAATGCGTTTTACACTCATGGTCTTTCCTTGCGGGTTATTTGTTTTTTAGCACGACGATGCAATAGAATCTTTTTGCTAACGACGCTCGCATCTTGAGGTGGTTTGGGTATATGCTCAATGTAACCTGTTTAAGTTGATTTTTCGAGCATCAAACCAACTTAACATTGATAATTATCAAAGGAACCTAAATGAATAAGCCAAATGGATATTACCAGTTGCTTGGCGCAGCTGTATTGAGTGTCGCTATACTTGGCTGCGGATGGATTTTAAAATCAGCAGCGCTTGATGTAAAAAATATGGAACGCACGGTTGAGGTTAAAGGATTAGCAGAGCGTGAAGTAACTGCTGATACAGTGATCTGGCCGGTACAATTTAGTGATGCGGACAATAACCTCGAAAAGTTAGTTGAACGAGTTGAGCAGAAAAATGCCGCAGTGATCGCTTTTTTAAAACTGCATGGCTTTGATGAACAAGAGATCAGCCAAGGTAGGCAATCAATTGTTGATAAACAAGCGCGCGAATATGGCGCTGATAATCAACAGTTTCGCTATATTGCCCGCGCAAATATTACCGTGTATTCGCAGCAGCCTGATAAAGTGCAAAACGCCTTAACTAAGGTGGGCCAGCTAGCCAAACAAGGTATTGCGATTGTGCAAGATAACTATGAAACCCGCATTGAATATTTGTTCTCTGGGCTAAACGATATAAAACCAGCAATGGTGCAAGAAGCAACCGAAAAAGCTCGCGAAGTGGCATTAAAATTTGCCAAGGACTCACAGTCAAAACTAGGTAAAATTCGCACCGCAAGACAAGGGCAGTTTAGTATAATCGACCGAGATTCAAACACTCCGCAGATAAAAAAAGTGCGAGTTGTAACCAGCGTTGAATATTATTTATCTGATTAATTTTATTTATGTTGTACAAGGTAGCGCTCAACTTGTTCTGTTTTACAGCGTAAGTAAGCGCCACTGAGCAGTATTTTATAGTCACTGAGTGGCTTTTCTGGGCTTGTTTGAGATAACGTGAGTAAGGCTTTTAAGAATGCGGTAGTGTTTATATTGCCCTGATTTTGTTTAAACTCAACTTCCATTAATGCCAGCAAGGCCGAAAATTCATGCTTTGGTAAGCTGTGTTGAGCTGGGTTGTTTGCAATGTAACTAGCAACTGGGGTCAGCCCGATATCATTAACTTGCGCTAATGCTTGCAGCAAGTTTTCGTTACTTTCAAATAGCATCAGTGAACGTACATAATTAAACGGTAAATTAGCCTCACTACACTCGCTAAATAAGCGGTGCAATACATTTTGCTGCTGTTGGTTTTGTTGTGTAAAACCATGATTGAACTTGAGACCAGGGGTAAAAAAACTTAATTGTTCGGTATTATTTAGCTGACTGATGATGGCTGTTGGTAGAGAGTGTTGAGTTAATATGCGTGTGGCGATATTTTGCAGATAAGTATATTTTACACTCATGCGTTGCGCACTGCTATATAAGTGCTGTAACTGCATGGCTTGTTGTATTGCAGATAAACTGGCAAAGCTATCAACAATGGCTTGCAACTGATGCTGCTGCATCTGTTGATTTAGTTGACTGATACATGTATCCATTATTAATCCTATACGTTACGTGTATATCAATTGCTTTATCCTAGCGTAAAGCACTTGTTGGTCAAGTGTTTATCTATCTTTCAGGCAATAAAAAAGGCCGTAGATACGGCCTTTGTATATGTTATAAAGTAAGGATGCTTAAGCTGCTAGTTTGCTTGCAACCCATTCATCAACAAAGTTTTCAAGTACGTTTAGTGGCACTGCGCCATTTTTAAGTACTACATCGTGGAATTGGCGAATATCAAACTTATCGCCTAGTTTAACCTTGGCAGCTTCACGAAGTTCTAAAATCTTCAGCATACCTACTTTGTAAGCAGTTGCTTGCGAAGGCATTACAATGTGACGTTCAACCATTTTAACGCCGTCAGACGTCGCGTTTGGCGTGTTATTTACGTAGTAATCAATACCCTGTTGGCGAGTCCACTTCATTTCGTGGATACCAGTATCAACCACTAAGCGACATGCACGCCATAGTTCCATCGATAGACGGCCAAAGTCAGAATAAGGGTCTGCATACATGCCCATTTCTTTTGGTAATAACTCTGAGTACAAGCCCCAACCTTCGATATAGGCTGTGTAGCCACCGAATTTACGGAACTTAGGCACGCCTTCAAGCTCTTGCGAAATTGCAATTTGCATGTGGTGACCTGGAATACCCTCGTGATAAGCCAGCGCTTCCATTTGATACGTTGGCATTGCTTCCATGTCGTAAAGGTTAGCGTAGTAAACACCCGGGCGTGAACCATCTGGTGCAGGCTGTTGGTAGAATGCTTTACCAGCCGCTTTTTCACGGAATGCTTCAACACGCTTAACAATCATGTCGGCTTTAGGCTTAACAATGAATAGCTCATCTAAGCGTGATTTCATGGTGTTAATAAGTGCCGTGGCTTCGTCAAGGTATTGCTGCTTACCTGCTTCAGTATTAGGTAAGTAAAATTGCTTATCGGTTTTCATAAACTGCATAAAGGCTTTTAAATCGCCTTTAAAGCCAACTTTTTCTTTGATTTGGCGCATTTCTTCATGAATACGAGATACTTCAGCTAAACCGATGGTGTGGATTTCTTTAGCCGTTAAATCAGTAGTAGTAGTGCGCGCTAATGCGTTGTTGTAAAACGCTTCGCCATCAGGAAATTTCCAAGCACCATCACGATCATCAGCACGTTTTTCAAGCTGTGCTAAATAATTAATTAACTTAGAGTAAGAAGGTTTTACAGCCGCTTTAAGGGCTTTCTCAGCATCGCTGATTAACGCGTCTTTATCAGCTTGAGCAATTTCAAGCTTCGCAACTTTACGTTTAAAGTCGGCAAGTAAGGTGGAATCATCACCTTGTTCAAATGGCGCACCGTGAATGATATTTTTGCTTGAATCAATCACATGTGGGAATACAAATTTAGGAGCGATAATGCCTTTATCAGCACGTACTTCTAAATCGGTGATCAGTTGATCAATAACCGTGGTTACGCCATTTAAACGCGAGATATAGGCTTTGGCATCGGTAACATCAGAAATCTGGTGTTGGTTGATTAAAAAGGCCGGGATCATCGAGTGAGTACCAAACATTTGGTTCACTGGGTAGTTATGATAGCGCCATTTAAAATCAGCAATGCTGTTTTCAAGGTCTTGCTTTTTAAGGTCATAACTAACTTTTGTGGTGTCATCTAGGAGTTCGCGGTTAATAGCGTTTAATGCCACTAAATCATCTTTTGTTTGTTGATGATCTTTCAGTACGCGCGCTTCGCTACCGTCATCCCATTTGTCGTAGTCTTGTTTGATACCCATGTATGTTTGATAAACAGGGCTGCTCATCACATCACGGTTAAAAGTATCTTCGAAGAACGCATTCGCTTTGTCTATTTCGCTTTGTACAGGTTGTGCTTGTACAGTTGGCGTGCTTTGTTGCTCTGGTGTTTGCTGGCAACCACCTAGCAGTGCAATACTCACTGCGGCGGCGATAAAGGTTAGTTTACGCATGTTTTCCCTTTTGTTGTTAGAAACCATTGAAGGTTATTAATTATTATTAGTGTGTATTTGTTAGTAAAGTTTGGGTCGTTATTACACAAACAATTCTAGCAGGTCATTTAAAAAACGATGACCTTTTTGGCTTACCTGCCAGTGACTATCCGTTTGCTTAAGCAAACCCTTGGCAATGGCTTGTTGCAGCGCATCAGCTTGGCTTTGCAGCGGTAACTGAGTTAAGGCTGTAAAGTCACTAATTGGGCAGGCTTCAAATAACCGTAAGCGATTCATAAAGAATTCAAACGGTAAGTCGTGCTGTTCAACTGGCCACTGTTTAAATAAATAGGGCTTAGCTAAATCCATATAACCGCGAGGATGTTTTACTTTCTCAGTGCGGGTAATGATGCCTGTTTTAGCATCGGTTACCTTACCATGGGCACCACAACCAATGCCTAAATAATCGCCAAAGCGCCAATAATTTAGGTTGTGTTGACATTGGTAGCCAGGTTTTGCATAGCCGGAAATTTCATATTGCTGATAACCTGCCTCAGTAAGTAAGGCTTGGCCTTGCTCTTGAATATCCCATAAGGTGTCATCGGCCGGTAACGTTGGCGGTTTAGATGCAAATTGGGTATTGGCCTCAATCGTTAACTGATACCACGAAATATGTGGCGGATTAAGGGCGATGACTTTTTTCAAGTCGCTCAGCGCATCAGCAACAGATTGCCCCGGTAAGCCATGCATTAAATCAAGATTAAAGCTATTTAAACCTGCTTCATGAGCTTGCTCTGCGGCATATATGGCTTCATCGGCACCGTGAATACGCCCCAACGCTTTGAGCTTGTCGTCTTGCATGCTTTGCACACCAATCGAAATACGATTAATGCCAGCTGCCACATAGTCTTTAAAGCGGCCTGTTTCAACCGTACCGGGGTTGGCTTCTAAGGTGATCTCGCAGTTTTCACTTAGGCCAATTAATGAATCCACCGCCGTTAATAAATTAACGTAGGCCTCACCGGTTAATAAGCTAGGCGTGCCACCACCGATAAAGATTGAATGAATTTTACGTCCTTGCACTAAGTGCAGATCGGTTTTTAAATCATCAATTAAATGCTGCACATATTCCTTTTCAGGGAGCTCACCTTTTTGACCGTGACTATTAAAATCACAATACGGGCACTTTTGCACACACCAAGGGACGTGCACATATAAACTTAATGGTGGTAAATTCACAGGCCGCCTTTGAGCTTAAGCTCAGACAATAAACGTTGTAACGCCTGACCACGATGGCTAACTGCATTTTTTTGCTGTTTAGTCAGTTGCGCACTGGTGCATTCAAGTTCTGGCACATAAAAAATAGGGTCGTAACCAAAACCACCTTGGCCGTTTTGGGCTAAGGTAATTTGACCTTCCCAGCTCGCACTGCAAATCAGTGGGGTAGGGTCATCAGCATGACGCATTAATACCAGCACACACCAAAAGCGCGCACTGCGGTTTGGGTTGTCAGCAAGTTCGCTTAATAATTTATCAATATTATCTTGATCGCTAGCGCCTTCACCGGCATAGCGAGCTGAGTAAACGCCAGGGGCGCCGTTAAGGCCATCAACCTCCAATCCTGAGTCGTCAGCAATAGCTGGTAGCCCAGTTATTTTTGCAGCATGGCGAGCTTTGATAATAGCGTTTTCAACAAAGGTGGTGCCTGTTTCTGCTACTTCTGGCACATTAAAATCGCTTTGTGGCACAACGTTTATTTCAAGCGGGTTTAGCATTTGCGCCAATTCGTTGACCTTACCCGGATTGCCAGTGGCTAACACTAAAGTTTTTTTCATGAATTAATCTACGTAAAATTTTTGCTGGAACTGCAGCTTTTGAAATTGATTACCTTGTTGTATTTCAATTTCAAAGCGCAGAATTTCTTCGTTAGTAAAATCAACTTGCGCGAGGTAATAAATTGCATCGCCTTCGATGACTTCTTTGAAATCTAAGGTTTGCTTATTACCAAGTAGGTTTTTAGCAGTGCCTTTAAGAATGGCGGTTTGCGCTGTGGCATCGGTATCTTTTTTAAGGATTGAAATATTTACAATGCCCTTATAACCACTACGTTCTAGGCCATAGGTTTTAGCTATTCGTGGTTGAATAAAGGTTGACGGAAATGCAATGTAATGTACTTGCCATGGACCGAGTTCTTTGTATTGTGCGCCTTGCATTTGTTCACTGTGAGCACTAAAGGTAATGCCTGCCAGTGCAAAAAATAAAATACTTGCGAGCTTTTTCATAAATGACTCTTAAAAAAAGAGGCCTAGTAGGCCTCTGTGTTAATGATAAGGTTAGCCGACTAAATCCATAAACAGAAACTGGGCAAATTGCAGCGCGATAATCAACACTAAAATTGATAGATCTAAGCCGCCCAGTGGCGGTAACACTTTACGAATAGGTCTTAACATTGGTTCAGTTAGCTGCTGAAATACCGCTTCTACTGGATTGTTGCCTTGGCTTACCCAGCTTAATAACGCGCGAATAACTAATACCCAAAACAACAAGTTTAAGCCTTCTTTAATCACCGTTTCTAGCGCATCTAACAGTACAAATCCAACTTCCCATGTCGCGCCTACTAAAAATATCAGCGCAGTAGTTTTTGCAGCAGCGACAATGAACGCCAGTAATAACGAAGCTAAGTCTAGACCACCTAACCCTGGAATAATTTTACGCAGTGGATTAACAGCAAATGAAGTAGCTTTGACCACAAACTGACTCAACGGATTGTAAAAATCAGCCTTGGCGGCTTGTAGCCAAAAGCGCATTAATACGACCATTAAAAATAGATCGAATAGTGTGCTTATTAAAAATTGCATGGCGTTCATAACGTACCTTAATTAAAAACCTTAAACATAAATAGGGCTAAAAGCAGCAAAGTGCTTTTAAAGTTCTTGTTCCATTTGCTCTGCGCGAGCAATACAGGCATCCATTGCATCGGCGACAGTGTTAGTCAGACCGTGTGCTTTTAAATGTTCAACGGCTGCATGCGTGGTGCCACCTTTTGATGTCACATTAGCACGCAATTGTGAAATACTAATCTCAGGCTGAGATAGTGCCATTTCAGCTGCACCTAATGCTGTTTGCTGTACTAAGCGACGTGCGTCTTCACCGCTAAAGCCAAGTGCTTTGGCTTTTTCTTCTATGGCTTCCATAAATAAGAAAAAGTAAGCCGGTGATGACCCCGTAACAGCAATAACATCGTTAATTTGTGACTCTTGCTCAACCCATACCGCAATACCTGTACATTCAAATACTTGTTGCACAAAAGTGTGTTCTTGCTCGGTTTCGCCAGCACCAAATAAACCTGATACACCGCGCCCTAATAAAGACGGGGTATTTGGCATACAACGTACCATCTTAACGTCTTGTCCGAGCATTTCACGTAACCGCTTAACCGTTAAGCCTGCGGCGACAGAAATAAATAGCTTATCGCTAAAGTCGATACCCGAATCTTGAAATGATTGACATAAATCACCCATCATTTGCGGCTTTACAGACAACACAATAACATCGGCATCGCGCAGTGCTTGGTTATTATCTGCGGTGGTTTTAACCCCGAAATCCGCTGCTACCTTAGCGAGTTTTTCTTGGTTACGATTTGTTGCAATAATACTCGATGCAGCAAATCCTTTTTTTACCATGCCGCCAATAATGGCGTAGCTCATATTACCTGTGCCTATGAATGCAATTGTTTTATCTGACATATCTTAGTTATCACCTTAGCTTCGTTGGCCAAAAATATCCGTGCCGATGCGTACCATGGTTGAGCCTGCTGCAATCGCAGCTTCGACATCACCACTCATCCCCATCGACAGGGTGTCTATTTGAGGATATTGGGCTTTAAGTCTATCAAAGCAAGCACGTAATTGCTCAAAATATTGTATTTGTTGCTGTGGATCGTCAGTTTTTGCTGGGATTGCCATGACACCACGCAATTCTAAATGCGGGCAATGGTGAATAAATTCAGCGAGGCTTGCAAGTTTATCGGGGTGGCAGCCTGATTTTGAGTCCTCTAAGCTGATATTTACTTGGATCAGTACTTTTAAAGGGGCTTTATCTGCGGGCCTTTGATCGTTTAAACGTTGCGCTATTTTTTCACGTTCAATACTTTGCACCCAATCAAAGTGGCTGGCAACAAGGGCGGTTTTATTTGATTGAATAGGGCCAATGAAATGCCAAACAATATCGCTATAATTTGCTAATTGGGTTATTTTATCAACAGCTTCTTGAACGTATGATTCACCAAATTCTCGGTGACCTTGTTGATAAGCCGCTAGAATGAAATCAGCAGGTTTGGTTTTTGATACTGCCAACAAGCAGACATCGTGCTCATTACGATGATATTTTTTTGCCGCTAAGGCAATTCTAGCATAGGCGGACTTAAGTCGTTCTGCTATTGTAACCATATAATTATCAGTTAGTTGTGGAGTCATAAATGGATATTACCGAATTGTTGGCCTTTAGTGTGCAGCACAAAGCATCAGATTTACACTTATCATCAGGGGTTGCGCCAATGATCCGTGTTGATGGTGATGTGCGACGTATTAATATACCAGCGCTGGAAAACAAAGATGTTAACAGCCTAGTTTACGATATTATGAACGATAATCAACGCAAGGACTATGAACAAAACCTTGAAGTGGATTTTTCGTTTGAAGTGCCAAACTTAGCACGTTTTCGTGTTAATGCCTTCAACTCAAATCGAGGCCCCGCAGCTGTATTTCGTACCATTCCCAGTGAAGTGCTGACGCTTGATGATTTAGGTGCGCCAGATATATTTAAAACAATCTCAGATACGCCGCGTGGTTTAGTGTTGGTAACAGGACCTACAGGCTCTGGTAAATCGACCACCTTGGCTGCGATGGTGGATCATATAAATCAACACAAGCATCATCATATTTTAACCATCGAAGATCCCATCGAGTTTGTGCACGACAATAAACTGTCGTTGATTAATCAACGTGAAGTGCATCGCGATACGCATAGTTTTTCTAATGCATTGCGCAGTGCTTTACGTGAAGATCCAGACGTAATTTTGGTTGGTGAGCTACGTGATTTAGAAACTATTCGCCTTGCCATGACTGCTGCTGAAACCGGCCATTTAGTATTTGGTACATTGCATACTACGTCAGCCCCGAAAACCATTGACCGTATTATCGATGTGTTTCCTGGTGAAGAAAAAAGTATGATCCGCTCAATGCTTTCAGAGTCATTACGCGCAGTTATTTCACAAACCCTGTTGAAAAAAATTGGTGGCGGGCGAGTCGCAGCACATGAAATCATGATTGCAGTGCCTGCGATCCGTAACCTTATCCGCGAAGATAAAATTGCGCAAATGTATTCGTCCATTCAAACTGGCGCATCGCATGGTATGCAAACCATGGATCAGTGTTTAATCAATTTAGTGAATCACGGTGTTGTTACCAATGCTGAAGCGCGTGCTAAAGCACAAGATAAAAATAATTTCGGCGGCTAGGCCCGAGTAAGGAGCAGTAATGACACATTCTCTTGATTACTTTTTACATTTGATGATTGAAAAGCAAGGTTCGGATTTATTCGTATCGAGCCAATTGCCAGTCAGCGCAAAGATTAATGGCGAGCTAATTGCACTTGGCGACGAAAAAATATCAGACGAAGAGTCGCTGCAATTAGTTGAATCAGCGATGAGTGAAAAACAAAAAGCAGAGTTTCATAATACTAAAGAGTGCAACTTTGCCATAGCTACCGATGAAGGGCGCTTTAGGATCTCGGCATTTTGGCAACGAGATTGCGCGGGTATGGTTATTCGCCGTATTGTTACGCAAATTCCTGATGTTGCTGAGCTTGGTCTACCGTCGACATTGACTGATGTGATCATGGCTAAACGTGGTTTAGTGCTGTTTGTTGGTGGTACTGGCACCGGTAAATCAACGTCGTTGGCTGCATTATTAGGTTACCGTAATCGTAATCAACGTGGGCATATCTTGACCATTGAAGACCCGATTGAGTTTGTCCATGAACATCGCAAAAGTATTATTACTCAGCGTGAAGTTGGCTTAGATACGGAAAGTTTTGAGGCGGCGTTAAAAAGCTCATTACGCCAAGCCCCCGATGTCATTTTAATTGGTGAAATACGTTCGCAAGAGACCATGGAATACGCACTTAGTTTTGCTGAAACCGGTCATTTATGTGTTGCTACATTACATGCCAATAACGCTAACCAAGCAATTGACCGTATTATGCATTTAGTGCCTAAAGAAAAGCACGATAAGCTAAAATATGATCTATCCTTAAACTTACGAGCTATCATAGCACAACAACTAGTGCCTACAGCCGATGGCAATGGTCGAGTAGCTGCTATCGAAATTTTATTGAATACCCCGATTATCGGCGAGCTTATCAAAAAAGGCGACATTGGCGGCATTAAAGAAGCCATGGCTAAAGCGAAAGATATGGGTATGCAAACCTTTGATCAAGCGTTATTTGAGCTCTATAAACAGCAACGTATCAACTATGCAGATGCTTTGCATCACGCTGACTCACCTAACGATTTACGTTTGATGATTAAGCTTCGAAATAATGAACAGCAAGGGGCTGGTTTTTTACAGGGAGTAACAATTGACGGGTTAGAACCTAAAGGTCAGTAGTATGAAAAAACGCATAAAATGGTTACTTGTAACAGTTAGTTTTTATGTTGTTAGTAACTCATTTTTTGCGATGGCGACAGAACAATCGATTGCTATTTTTATCCGAGATGACGTGCATTATGATTACACACATTTTTTAGCCGGTAGAGCACCGCAGGATATTACTGATTTTAGTGGTCGATTTATACGTCGCGATGTAGTTGATATGATCATTGCCCAACAAGCCTTGTACTTGGGGGGCTTTAATAAAACTTTCAGTTATCAAATTGGTAAAATTAATTTTCGTAATACCAAACTTTTAGAAAAAGGTGAGCTACTGATCAGCTTTGATAGTTATTGGTATGAAGATGCCAAATCACTAGCAGATAAAGTGTATATCAGCGATGAGCTGATCCGTAAAGGCGAGTATTTTGCGGGGATTTTTACTTCTCCAAACAATAAAAAAGTATTTCAGCTGCAGCACCTGTCAGATTTTAATCAACTAACTAGTGTGTCTACGCCGCGTTGGCGTACAGATTGGAAAACTTTATCGCAATTACCATTAAAAGATCTAGTTGCAGAGGATGAATGGCTCAGTCAAGTGCGTATGGTATCGATGCAATGGATTGATTTTATGTTAATGCCACTGATGCCACAGATGGGTAACCAATATGTACTTGAAGATATTGTTTTGCAAGCGGTACCTAATGTGCTGATATTATTAGATGATAGTCGTCATTTTGTTATATCAAAACGCCATCCTGATGGCGCTCAGGCTTTTAAAGCGTTGCAAAAAGGCTTAAAGATATTACGAGAACAAGGTGCGATAGAAAAAGCCTATCGCCAAGCTGGATTTATTCCTGAACTGAGTGAGCAGCTTATTATAAACCTACCGCTTACCCGTAAGCTTGTTCAAAGAAGCTTTCCAAAATAATAACAGCCGACATATTATCCACATTTCCTTTACCTAAGCTACGGTAACCGCCTTGCTCAAATAATCGTGCTTTTGCATCTGCTGTGGTTAAACGTTCGTCTTGGGTCTCTACAGGCAGTCCATAGTGATTATGTAAGCGGTTGGCAAACTTTTTAGCTTTAAAGGTGACTTCTTGATTTGTGCCATCCATATTAAGCGGTAATCCAACCACCAGTAAATCAGGTTGCCACTCATCGACATGCTTTTTAATAAAATCCCAATTTGGAATACCATCTTTGGCTTTGATAGCGCTTAGGCTCGATGCGGTTCCTGTTAGTTCTTGGCCGATAGCAACACCAATGCTGGTGGTGCCAAAATCAAAGCCCATCACGGTGCGTTCACCTTTGGGCTTTAGTTGTTTTTTAGTCATGCTATCTCTGTGCTTTAAAATTGTGGTTGACCACGCTTATGCGTGGCCAGCTTCCGAACTTAATTGGCTAATATCAAAACCGAGCGTCGCGACTGCTTTTTCCCAGCGTTGCTCTATCGGTGTGTTAAAAATAATCTCAGGATCGGCTTTTATAATTAGCCATGAATTTTCGAGTAGCTCTTGTTCGAGCTGGCCTTGCTCCCAACCCGCATAGCCCAGTGTAATAATAAACTGTTCTGGTGCTTGGGCTGTGGTTAAACTTGCCAACACATCTTTGGATGTGGTTATCATTATTTCGCTGCTAAGTTCTTGGCTTGCGCTATAACCTGCTTTTGGAGAATGCAGTACAAAACCACGATCGGTTTTTACAGGTCCTCCAGCAAATACTGCAACACTTGCTGCGTGGGTGGATTTGTCGTTATCAATCTCTATTTTGTCGAGCAAGTCGCCGACTGTAATATTGATCGGCTGGTTGATCACCAGCCCCATAGCCCCGTCTTCATTGTGCTCACAAATATACGCGACAGCACGTTTAAAAAAAGGGTCTTGCATTGATGGCATTGCGATTAAAAAATGATTTTCTAATGATTGCATAACGATACCCCTTTATTGTTAGTAAATTTAAGTATGGCTCAGTTTTCTTTCTATGGCATCAAATAAGCGCCCAGTAATTGAAATATCATAGGCAGCTTCGATTTCTTTTACGCAAGTAGGTGCTGTAACATTAATTTCTGTTAGCTTATCACCAATGATATCAAGACCTACAAAAATAAGCCCTTTAGCTTTTAATGTTGGTGCAACGGCTTCGGCAATTCTACGATCTGAATCACTGATTGGGCGTGCTTCACCACGACCGCCAACAGCTAAATTACCACGTGTTTCACCATTTTGTGGAATGCGGGCTAGGCAATATGGGATCACTTCGCCATCGACCACCAATACGCGTTTATCACCTTGTTTGATCTCTGGGATATAGTTTTGTGCCATGGCAAAACGGCTACCGTGTTCGGTGAGTGTTTCGCAAATAACCCCAATGTTGGCATCATTTTCAGTCACACGGAAAATAGAGGCGCCACCCATACCATCTAAAGGTTTTAGAATGATGTCTTTATGTTCAGCCAAAAATGCGCGGATCTGGTGCTTACAACGGGTTACTAAAGTGTCAGGTGTATGCTCACTAAACCATGCGGTGAATAACTTTTCGTTCGCATCACGCAGGCTTTGTGGCTTATTAATAATAAGCGTGCCTTCAAGTTCGGCGCGTTCTAAAATATAGGTTGCGTAAATGTACTCAGTATCAAACGGTGGATCTTTACGCATTAAAATAACATCTAAATCAGCAAGTGCGATACTGGCTTTTTCTTCCAGCTCATACCAATGGTTTGTATCGTCGAACACGGTTGCTTTTGCGGCTGTGGCATACGCTTTGCCTTTACGCAATGAAAGATCATTCATTTCCATGTAGTAAATTTCATAGCCACGGCTTTGGGCTTGCATCATCATTGCAAAACCGGTGTCTTTTTTGATGTTGAATCCGCTGATCGGATCTGAAATTATACCTAACTTAATTGCCATGTTCGTTGCCTTACTGAATCTGTTGCTATTGATATGAGGGTGGTTTTACTAATTTCAATTAGCTAAATCGCCAAATTGTAGCTGTAGTGCACTTAAGACTGTCAAAGCGGCAGTTTCAGTGCGCAGCACGCGTGGACCGATACGGATATCAACAAAATTTTGTTGTTTGGTCTGGGCAATTTCATCATCAGTGAAGCCACCTTCAGGACCAACTAAAAACCGCACGCCAGCGCTAGGTACTTCGATTGTTTTAATACTGTGCTCTGCACGAGGGTGTAGGGTAAGCTTAATTTCATCACTGCTTTGTGCAAGCCATTGGCTGATGTCTATCGGTGGATGAATCGTGGTGATTCGGTTACGACCAGATTGCTCTGCTGCAGCAATCGCTATTTTTTGCCATTGCTGGTGTTTTTTTGCAAGTCGCTCGGCGCTTAATTTAACGCCACAGCGTTGACTGAAAATAGGGGTGATTTCAGTGATCCCTAATTCAACAGACTTTTGAATGGTAAAGTCCATTTTGTCACCGCGAGAAATCCCTTGGCCTAGGTGAATGCTCAGCGGTGATTCAACATCTTTTTCATTAAATTCAAGCGGCATTGCAACGACTGATTTTTTTCCTACTTCAATGAGTTCGCAAAGATATTCGCCGCCTTGGCCATTAAACAACGAGATATGCTCACCGACTTTCATCCGTAATACGCGACCTATGTGGCCTGCTGCATCATCTTCTAACTGAAGTGCAGTGGCAATTACAATAGGACTTGCTTGATAAATATGAGGAACTCTCATGATGACCTTCAACAAAAATAGCTAATATCGTTATGGTATGTAAGTCATCTCTTCGGTGCAAATACTTATTGTGAGTCAGTGATAATTAGTTAAGTTTTATTTTAACTAATTATTAAGCTTTTCACATAATGCGTCTAAATTTTGCGGTGTTTCGGCTATTTCGGTTTGACATGATAAGTGATTGTTTTGTGCTAAGTCTGTGACTGGTTCAAACAGGTATCCATCATCAATCTCTTTAATTAAAAACCGTACAGAATGTAAAGAATTGAATATAAATCGTTGTTTATCATCAGCTAATAAATAATCCGTTTGATTGTATAGTACACCGGCAATATCATGGTGTTCATGTAAATAACTCGCCAGTTCTGACACGCTAATTTCATTACTAAAGTCGCAGTAGCAATAATCTTTGATCAACTGGTCAAACATTAATTTAACCAAGTGACGGGTATTTGCACCAGCAACAACAAGGGTACTTGGACTGGTGCCGTGTGGCTGAGCAAAATAATGTTCAGTGAATTGCCGGCTGAATTCACTGTCGTTATCGATCAGTAGATAGTTATTTACTTCAAACGGCATAAGGCCCCACGTATTACGTCATTTTCAATATTAAATTGAAAACATACTTATTAGTAAATAGCCTATAGCGCTGAAAACAGCAAATTCAATGCAAGCTATTCCAATATTATCCTGATGATCAATTTCAAGCTCAGTATCAATGTTTGGCAGAGAGATGAACTTGATTATAGTCGTTAATAGATACAGTAATAACCACATAGTTCCGCAATGTAAAGCTAATGTGAATAAATTCTCAACCATTTTACCACTGTGAAAAGTGGCACTGGCAAGACCCGCATAGATAGCTAATGCAAGGCCAATGGATTTACCGGCATAACGAATGCCAATAGAGGTGTTTTCTAAATTAAAGTTACTTTGTAATGACGCCCCTTGATTGGCGCGAGCAAAGCGATATTCACGGAATTTACTGTCTAAGGCAAAAATAGTTTGCAGTAAAAAGAAGCTGACAAAGGCAATTAGTAAGCTGCTAAACCCTTGGGTATGAGACCAGCTGTATAGCCCTAATGTAATAATACAGTTAGCGATCAACATGCCTGAATCTACCAAAGCGGCACAGACATTTTGTTTTAGTATGGCGGCTTCTTCATTAAAGCGGTGCAAGATCCACTTGCGGTGGATCAAGTGGCCTACTTTAATAAAAGTAAACAACAGAACTATCAGTACAATCATCTTAAGCGGGTTTGATTGGGCTGCACTGATACTAATTTCATCAAATAAAAATGCTACAGTCGCGATCACTACACTAATTTCTGACGCAAAACTAATTCCTAGAGCAAAATTGTCATGTTGAGCAAGTTCTTCTTTTAATGCTTGTTTAGCCTTGAGTTGACTCACTACCCGCAAACAAATAACAGCTAAACAAATAACCATAAAACAGATAGCAATCGCGAGTAAACTAGTGTTAGATAAAGATAAATATGACATTGAGAACCTAGGGTGGTTATTATTATGTTAACTATTCTAGTACGGTTACGACTGATATAAAAGAGAGTATTTGATGACACCAGGCGAACAACTCCCAACAGCACTGCATGGCTTAGGCAGCGAACGTTTTTTTCAGCTATATCCAGAGCTTCCTGCTAATGAATTAATTATTAATTTGTTAGGTTTGAGTGACTTCGCCTGGCGTTGCCTGCAATCTCAGCCGCAGTTAATTGAGATGTTGCTCAGTGATACTCAAATGAGTTTGCGAGATAGTCCTAACCCATTTCAAGACTTAAATCTTACCGAGGTTGATGAAGCGCAGTGCCATAAAATTTTACGCCGTTACCGGGAACGCTATTGGCTAAAAGTAGCGTGTTTAGATTTATGTTACAGCAATGATATAGCCGATAGTATTGGCTATATCTCGGCTTTAGCCGATCAGCTAATTGATAGTGCCAATAACTGGGCATTTGCTCAGGTTGCTCAGATTAATGGGCAACCATTCGATGAGCAACAACAGCCTCTGGCGATGTTGGTATTAGGAATGGGTAAGTTAGGTGGCCAAGAACTTAACTATTCGTCAGATATCGATTTAATTTTTTCTTATCCACGTAGTGTAAAAACTCAAGGTGGGCGGCGCTCTTTAGAAGCGCAAGTGTTTTACACTAAAGTGGCACAAAAGCTGATTGCCGCACTTAATCAAACAACGGTTGATGGACAAGTATTTAGGGTCGATATGCGGCTGCGACCTTTTGGTGAAAGTGGCCCCTTGGTGATGAGTTTTAATGCCATGGAAGATTACTACCAAGATCAAGGCCGTGAGTGGGAACGCTATGCCATGCTCAAAGGACGTTTAATTGGCCCTCAAACGGGCTATTGTGATGAATTTTATCAGTTATTAAAGCCTTTTGTGTATCGTCGCTATATCGATTTTTCAGTGATTGAATCGCTGCGTAAAATGAAGCAAATGATAGCTCAAGAAGTACGCCGTAAGCGCTTAACCAACAATATAAAACTAGGCGCTGGTGGAATTCGTGAGGTCGAGTTTGTGGTGCAAGCATTGCAAATGGTACGAGGTGGGCGTGAAGCCAATTTACAAACACAATCATTACAAAAAGCGTTAGCTGAATTAGTAAATATTCAAGTTATTGGCGCAGATGAAGCAAAATTATTACGCCACAATTATTTGTTTTTAAGGCGAGTTGAGCAATATTTACAGATTTTTGCAGATCAACAAACGCAAACATTGCCAGATGATGCCTTGAGCCAACAACGATTAAATTACCTGTTAGAGCAGAGTGACTTCAGCGCATCTTTAGCGCAAATAAATGATATTATGGCTGGCATACACAGTGAATTTGAACAAGTTATTGGTTATGAAAGTGAGCCTGTTGATCCTTGCGAAAGTGCTTTTATAAGTGCTTGGGAACACACCGATATTAGTGTTTTAACCGACCCAAATGATGCATGGCAAATACCATTAGAAGATTTTAAAGCCCGCTTAACGAAAACTAAAATTGGTCATCGTGGCCGTGATATTCTCGATAAACTCATGCCATTAATGCTAAAGCAACTATCAGACAGTCAAGCAAGTGGTGACGTATTTAGTATGATCTGCCAAGTATTAAGCAAGGTTATTTCACGAACAGCCTATTTAGAGTTGCTGTTTGAAAACCAAGGCGCGTTAAAACAGCTTGTTTCGTTGTGTTGCCATAGTAAATGGATTGGTGAGCATATTTCGCGTTACCCGATTTTACTTGATGAGCTTATCGATCCTGCGGTGCTGTATAAGCCTACACCACTGACTGCATATAAAGACGAAATACGACAGTATTTTTTACGAATTGATAGCGCAGACTTAGAACAGCAAATGGAAGCACTGCGTCAGTTTAAACAAACCCATCAACTACGTATTGCTGCCGCTGATGCAACCGGTGTGTTAGATGTAATGAAAGTAAGCGATCATTTAACAGCATTAGCCGAAGCGATAGTTGAGCAAGCGGTGAACCTTGCTTGGCAGCAAATGGCGCAGCGTTTTGGTATTCCGCCCAATACTGATGAAGAGCACAAGGGCTTTGCCGTAATAGCTTATGGTAAAACCGGTGGTTTTGAAGTGGGTTATGATTCTGATCTCGATTTAGTCTTTGTACATAATAGTGATGGCTCAGAGCAAACTAATGGCACTAAAGCGATTGATTCACGGCAGTTTTATTTAAAATTAGCACAGCGACTAATGCATTTATTTAATACTCGTACGGCGTCGGGCATTTTATATGAACTAGATACGCGGTTACGCCCAGAAGGTGCCTCAGGGTTAATGGCAATCAATCTTGAGAGCTTTAACCACTATCAGCAAACGCAAGCTTGGACATGGGAACATCAAGCGCTAGTGCGTTCTCGGATGATTTTTGGGCAACCCGAATTACAGCAGCGCTTTGCGCAAATTCGCTTAGGCATTTTGTGCCAGCAGCGCGACCCGCAAAAGCTTAAAGAAGATGTGATCATCATGCGTGAAAAAATGCGCACACATTTAGCGAAAGGCAACGATATTGAGTTTGATTTAAAACAAGATACTGGCGGCATTGCTGATATTGAGTTTCTGACTCAATATTTAGTGCTTGATAACGCTTATAGCTTGGAGCAACTAACTACTTACTCAGACAACGTAAGGATTTTAACCGATGCAGCAAGGCTTGGTTGTATTAGTGATGAGATCAAGCAAGGGCTTATTACAGCCTATATTGATTATCGCTCGCGTTATCATGTGTTGAGCCTAGATCAGCAGGGACGTTGTGTAACAAAAGCTGAATTTGCGAAAGACATCGCATTTGTTACACAAGCATGGCAGCAGATATTTGAGTTAAGCGCTTAACTTCTTAGGCGCTTACAGTTTTCGCGCACATATTCAGAGGGCAGCTCGGTTATCACGGCTGCTCGCTGTTTAAAACAAAAGAAGGTATAAACTTCGTTTTCAAAGTCATCATTGATCGCCCGGCCAACTTGATAAAGTGTTGAATTAAAATTGCTATCCACTCTAAAGTGTTCTTTGATCACATAGTCTTTACTTAAATACCAATACAGAACGATATCTTCATCGCGTGCGTAATCAGTTAACACTTTTTTTAAAGTCGAGCCATTTTCAAAGCGTCTCGGCATTAATTCACCAGTCCAATTTGGTGAGGATGGTTCAACAACTTTAGCGCGCTCGGTCAGCGCCGCATCTATATTTATATCCGGATTAGCTAATTTAAGTACGTATTTATCGCGTTCATTGCTTTTATTTACTTGGTTGCGTAATGATGAATAAAAACGTGATAAACCTTGCGCAGCCGCATTTTTGGTATCTTTCATGTCCATAACTGGACCATGGCCTAATAAAAAATAAATTGCTGCGGCAATTAAAATAGCAGCTAATGATAAATGCTTAACCCAAAACCACATGGCTCATACTCTTGTATTTGTATTTACTAATAAAAGCATATTACAATGCTGTTGTCACTTGTAATAAGAAGGTGCATCAATATCAGGGCGTGTTTTAAAACGTCTATGAAGCCACATATATTGCGTTGGTGCAACGTTTACAGCTTGCTCGATACGTTGGTTGACGCGTGTTACATCAGCATGATCATCACCACTTGGAAAATTATCTAGTGTTGGCAGTATTTCTAAATGATACTTGCCATGTTCATCGCGACGGCTGGTTAAACTAACTGTTTCGCAATTTTTGCTGGCTGCAAAAAGTAATGTACCAGTGGTACTTGCTGTATCTTTGACTGCAAAAAATGGTGCAAATTCACAACGTTTACGACCGTAGTCCTGATCTGGTAAATAGTAACAAACCTTTTTAGCCTTAAGTGCTTTTAGTAACCCTTTGACATCGCGCTTGCCAATTAAATACTCATTGGAACGTAAGCGGCCACGAGTCATAAAAAATTCCATTAGCGGGTTGTTATGTGGACGATAGAAGCCAATACCTTGGTGATTGAGCCCCATAATGCGGCTTGTCATTTCAAGATGAAGAATGTGTGGCACGAGTAACAGTACACCTTTACCTGATTGTTGGATCCTGTCAAAGTGCTCAAGTCCTTTCACTGAGCCATAAACGCGTTTTATCCGCCAGTTTGGCCACCACCATGCCATTCCGGTTTCAAGAGTCGCAATACCGGTGTTTTCCATATTCTGTTTGACCAGTGCGCGTTGCTGCTCAGCGGGCATTTCAGGAAAGCACAATTTAATATTTACTTCGGCAATATGGCGGCGTTTTTTCATAGTGCGATACACCAAACGGCCAAGTTGCCTTCCTAGCCAAAGTTGTAGTTTCGAAGGTAACCAAGATATTGTATATAAAATAAACACACCAAGCCAAGTAAGCCAATAGCGAGGCCCCAGAAAGGACCATTTAAATTCAGAAGAGTTGACCACGGAAATATCTCACATACGAAAAGTAGCTAGTTTAACTGGATGAATAAAAAAATACAAAAAAGCCAGCAAGTTGCTGGCTTTTAAATGAGTAATGTTAAGCTTATCTTTATTGGATTTCTTTTAAACCTTGGTTGATGGCTTGTAAATCATTACTTGTTAACGTGCCCGCTGCTTGTTTTAAGCGTAGCGTTGATACAACGTAGCGATAACGTACATCAGCGAGGTTACGTTTGGCGTTAAATAAGTTTTGTGTACTGACCAGTACGTCAACAATAGTACGAGTACCCACTTCAAAACCAGCTTCAGTGGCTTTTAATGCACTTTCAGCAGAAACTACGGCTTGTTCAAGCGCTTTAAAGGTCGCAATATCTGATACTACTTGATTATAAGAGGTGATCACCGAGCGGGTTACGCCACGCAGACTAGCTTCTAGATCTTCACTTGCAGCAACATAAAAAGCACGTGCCTGCTCAGTCGCTGCAGTAGTAGCACCGCCTGAATATATTGGCACACTAAAGTTAATGCCAATATTTGTACTATCACCACGTGGGCGGGCAGTGTTGCTATTGCTATCAGTTAGTGTATCACCGTAGCTGGCATCTAAAGTCAGCTTAGGATAATGGCCTGCTTGTGCTAAATCAATTTGATCTTTAGCGATATCAACCGTTACCTTGGAGACCTGCAGGTTTAAATTATTTTGTTCTGCAAGCTTAATGTAATCGGGTGATTTTTTTGTCGGTTGTACCGTAGAGAATGTTTCGGTATTTAATACATCAAGCTTAGCATGATATTTACCGGTAATTTCACGAAGCTGCTCACGGGCAGTTTCAACGCCGTTTCTGGCAACGATTTCGCGGGCAACCGAGTTATCAAATTGTGCTTGCGCTTCATGCACATCGGTAATTGCCGTCAAGCCTACAGCATAACGCTGTTTGGTTTGCTCAAGTTGACGTTCAATAGCGCGTTTTTCAGATTGTACAAATTCTAAGTTATCAATCGAACTTAATACGTTGAAATAGCCATCTGCAACACGAACAATTAGGTCTTGCTTGGCAAAATCATATTGAGCAGCTGCTTGCAACGCTTGTTTGTCTGCAATGCCTAATGAATTCCATGCACCTAAATCAAACAGAGTTTGGCTTAGTCTAAGACCACGGCTGAAAGTATCTGAATCGCTATCGATCTTGGTATATCCTGCCGCATCAGTTCCGTTAAATGATGTGCTATCGGTTTTCTCATACCCCATAGAAAAACCGATTTGTGGCAATAATGCGCTCATCGCACGGTCACTGTTATAAGCTTGTGCATTTGCTTGGGCTTTTGCTTTTAAAACTGTAGGATCGTTAGCAGTGGCAATTTCATAAACTTGTAATAAGTCTTCAGCATTTGACGCTGTAGCTGTTAATGCGCAAGATATACCAATCAGCGCAGCAAGAATGTTCTTTTTCATTATTCGTTCAGTCCTTAGACAATTTACGTTCTAAAAGCATGGTAACCTGTTTTACATAAGAACAAAAAAAAATTTGCGTAAAACAGCGTAAACAAGTGTAACAGAATATAATATCCCGGACATGATAGTAAGTATCTAGGTTGAAACTCAAGTAATAATATGTGTAATAGGAAACTTCATGGCTGATGAAATACTCACAAAATTTACCAAGCAAGACGTTATAATAGCTCCTATAAAGGTACTTTATAACGGTTTTTTTAAGATTAACTTATATCAGTTTGAACATGCATTATTTGCGGGGGGCCAATCAGCGACGATCCGCCGTGAAATACTTGAACGCGGTGACGCTGTTGCGGTTTTACCGTATGATCCCGTAACAGACTGTATTTTGCTGATCGAACAAATACGTATTGGCGCGATAAAAAGTAAACAGTCACCTTGGTTATTAGAATGTATAGCAGGCATGACCGATGGCAGCACTAATTATGAAGATGTCGTTAGGCGCGAAGCATTTGAAGAAGCGGGCTTAGTACTGAGTGAATTAGAATTTATGCTATCGTATCTGTCAAGCCCTGGTGGGACTACTGAGCGGTTACATCTTTACCTTGCAAAGACTGATTTAAGCCAGCTGCAAAGTGGCGTGTATGGACTTGCAGCTGAAGGTGAAGATATTAAAACGCATATTCTCAGTTTTGATGATGCAATGGCGCGTTTAGCAACCGGTGAGATAGATAATGCTGCCTCGGTAATTTCATTGCAGTGGTTAGCGCTTAATCGCGAACGTATAATTAATAATCAGCGCAGCTAAAATAGTAATAGACTACCCTTAACCTCTAACTTTATGGCGGTAATGTGACAGCACTTGCAGTGAAACAACGATATATTCAGAGTCTTCCTAAATACTTGACGTTATGTGAGCATAACTACCTACGTGCTTTAAAATTGTTGCCCAATGAGCGCAAAGAAGGCAATACACGTCATGTACAACTGGGTAATAACCAGTTTGTAATTAAGGTTGATGGCTGTGCTAAATACACGATGGATATTTCAATAACGCAATTAACCGGTATGTTAAAAGGGTTTAATCCGCTGTTTTTAACTGTGCGTTTATATCACGATGCAAAAGTTGCTGAAATAATTCACCATGATTACCATCAAAGGATCAAACCTTCATATGGTTACCCTAATCCGCAAATGCATCAAAAAGATGAAAAATATCAACTCAATGCGTTTTTGTATGATTGGTTAGTGGCGTGTGTTGAAAGTGGTCGAGCAGTACTTAACTGGGATATAAATGATGGCCTGGTTTGATGAGTCGGCGCAGTTCAATAATACTCAGCTGCGCTTAGCACATATTACCGATTGTCACTTATTTGCAGACCCACAAGGGGAGTATTTTGCGGTCAATACCGCTGAGCACTTTTCTCGCGCGCTTGCAGATATGGCAAAACAGTCACTAGACGCCGTGATCTTTGGTGGCGATTTAACCCAAGATCACAGTTTTGCATCATATTTGTTGTTTGCTCAGTTGATTGCCGATTCAGCGCTTACTTGCCCAGTCTTTTGGCTGCCAGGTAATCATGATGATATCAGTGCGATGCAGCGTATTTCTGGTGGTCAAATCAATAGCGCAAAACGGTTAATTGCCGATGGGTTTGAAGTGTTATTAATTAGCTCTAAAGGGCCAACACCAGCAGGTTGGGTAAGCGAAGCCGATTTAAATGAACTCGCTGATTTATTAGCGACTTCACAGTCGCCAAGCGTGGCTTTTTGCCACCATAATCCATTACCTATTAATGGTTACCTAGACAAGCATATGCTCGAAAATGGCCCGCAATTACTTAATTTATTGCATAATAGCGCGCTAGTAAGGCAGTTATTTCATGGTCATGTTCATAATGACTATCAATTTAAATTCAGAAGTATTGAGATTTTTGCTACGCCAGCAAGCTCAGTGCAGTTTACTAAATACACCGATGACTGGCAGCAACATAATGCGGGGCCTGGTTATCGATTGTTGACAATATCAAAGCCAACAAACAGTGCAAAACTATTAATTAACTCGGAACTGATGTGGCCCAACGAGTAATTTATATTCATGGTTTTAATAGCAGCGAACATTCATTTAAAGCTGTCCGCTTTGGTGAGTATATGGCACACTATGACGTTGATTATTGTGTGCCACGGCTAAGCCATGAACCGTTTCATGCGATAATTCAAATTGAACAATTATTAACGCCAAATACTGTATTACTTGGTAGTTCTTTAGGTGGTTTTTACGCCACTTATTTATCGCAAAAATATCAGTTACCAGCAGTGGTTATAAACCCTGCGGTTAAGCCTTATTTATTATTGAGTTCTTTGTTAGGGCCGAACTATAATCCCTATCAGGATAGCCATTACGAGCTCAACAATAGTCATATTAACGCGTTAAAATCACTGTCGATACCTAGCTTAGAGCGCCCATCATTACTGTATTTATTACAGCAAACGGGTGATGAAGTACTGGATTATCAGCAGGCCGTTAAATATTATTCACAATGCAAGCAACAGATAGAATTTGGTGGTGATCATAGCTTTCTTGGCTTTGAAGACTCCATTGCTAGTATTGTAGATTTTCTTAAAATCACGTAAAACATAGCTAAGCGCATAAAAGATAAAAACTATGAGTCAGCAAAATTATAACGCCGAAGCCATTGAAGTATTAAATGGGTTAGAACCTGTTAAACGCCGTCCTGGTATGTACACCGACACCACCCGTCCTAATCACTTAGGACAAGAGGTTATTGATAACAGTGTCGATGAAGCCATGGCCGGACATGCCACTAGAATTGATGTCATTTTGCATGAAGATAATTCGCTAGAAGTTAGCGATGATGGCCGTGGTATGCCTATCGATATTCACCCAGAAGAAGGTATTCCAGGGGTCGAATTGATTTTTACCAAGCTGCATGCTGGTGGCAAGTTCTCTAATAAAAACTACCAATTTTCAGGTGGTTTGCACGGGGTAGGGATCTCCGTGGTTAATGCATTATCAACGCGCGTTGAAGTGGTTGTGCGCCGCGATGCACAACAATACATGATGGCGTTTGAAAGCGGTGATAAAGTTGAAGATCTTCATGTTATAGGCACCGTAGGTAAACGTAATACAGGTACAACTGTACGTTTTTGGCCTGATGTAAGCTACTTTGACTCAGCTAATTTCTCGTTGACTAAATTACATCATTTATTAAAAGCTAAAGCCGTACTTTGCCCAGGCTTACGTATTAAGTTTGTTAATAAACAAACCAAAGAAACCCAAGAGTGGTATTACGAAACAGGCCTTAAAGACTACTTAAACGAAGCTGTTAAAGGTTACGAAGTACTGCCAAAAGACCCATTTACCGGTGAGTTTTCAAGTTCAACGGAAGGTGCTGATTGGGCGGTTGTTTGGTTACCTGAAGGCGGTGAATCGATAGCTGAAAGTTACGTTAACTTAATACCAACTGCGCAAGGCGGTACTCACGTAAATGGTTTGCGACAAGGTTTACTTGAGGCTATGCGTGAGTTTTGTGAATTTAGAAACTTACTGCCGCGTGGCGTTAAGCTCACCCCTGATGACATTTGGGAACGGTGTAGCTACGTTTTATCAGTGAAAATGCAAGATCCACAATTTGCTGGTCAAACCAAAGAGAAATTATCTTCTCGTTCGTGCTCGGCATTTGTATCTGGGGTGGTAAAAGATGCATTCAGTTTATGGTTAAATGAGCACACCGATACTGCTGAGTTACTGTCAGAGTTATGTATTTCTAATGCACAAAAACGTCTTCGCGCAGCCAAAAAAGTGGTGCGTAAGCGTGTTACCGCAGGCCCCGCATTACCGGGCAAATTAACCGACTGTAGCGCTGCAGATAACGACCGTACTGAGCTGTTTTTAGTAGAAGGTGACTCAGCTGGTGGCTCAGCTAAACAAGCACGTGATCGTGAGTTTCAGGCAATAATGCCACTACGTGGTAAAATTTTGAATACGTGGGAAGTTGAATCAGGGCAAATTTTAGCGTCACAAGAGGTGCACGATATTTCTGTGGCGCTGGGTATCGACCCTGACTCAACTGATATCTCTTCGTTACGCTATAATAAAATTTGTATCTTAGCGGATGCTGACTCCGATGGACTGCATATTGCGACTTTGTTGTGTGCACTATTTGTTCGTCATTTCCCAACGTTGGTGAAAACGGGTCACGTATATGTAGCTATGCCACCGTTGTTTAGAATCGACATTGGTAAAGATGTTTATTATGCCCTTGATGAAGATGAAAAATCCGGCATCCTAGCGCGTATTGAAGCAGAGAAAAAACGCGGTAAAGTAAACGTACAGCGTTTCAAAGGCTTGGGTGAAATGAACCCACTGCAACTACGCGAAACGACCATGGATCCTAATACTCGCCGCTTAGTCCAGCTAACCTTAGAGGATGAAGTGGAAACCATGGAAATGATGGATATGTTGCTGGCGAAAAAGCGCTCATCAGATCGTCGTCAATGGTTAGAAGATCATGGTAATCGTGCTCAAGTGTGATTTTTAAAGTTGTTTGTACTTGTATCGTATAAAGCTGTAACTCGATTTATACCAATTTATTAAAAACATGATTATTTAGTGAGTTATATCCCCCTAAGGTAAAATAACTCACTAATTTAATGCAATTGGTATTTGCTGACAAACGACTATGTAATCAAAGTCCTGATTACTTAATTAAAGCTCGTATAATCAGTGTTCGCGGTGAGTTCTAAGTCATGGCAAGTTTGCTGTGGTGAAAAAACGTCGCTCAAAGATTTTTAATAGAAAGCAGATTAAGCGTTATATGCAGCGAAGCAGCATGGCCAAATAGGGTAAAATCGATGAATAAATTACTAGTTTCTCTACTAACTTTAGGCTTGCTAAGCCCGTCCTTAGCAGCAAAAGAAATCCTTAAAGAACTCAGTGTTCCTAATGGTTTTACTGTAAGCATATTTGCCAGTGATGTGGAAAATGCACGGCAATTAGCAGTATCTAAAAAAGGTATTGTCTATGTTGGCTCGCGCAGAGCGGGAAACGTATATGCACTGATTGATCACAATAGTGATGGGGTTGCTGATAAACAAATACTGGTGGCCAGTGGTTTAACTATGCCATCGGGTTTAGCAATCAAAGATGGCGACCTGTATGTTGCTGAAGTACAACGTATTATCCGCTTCAAGAATATTGATACACAATTAAAAGCACCTAAATATGAAGTGGTATACGACGCATTACCGACAGAAAGTCACCACGGTTGGAAGTTCTTACGCTTTTCACCAACTGGCGAGTTAATCATTCCTGTGGGTGTACCTTGTAATATTTGCGGCGAAGATGAGCGCTATGGGCGAATATTTTCATTGGATGTAAACACCAAACAAATGACCACGTTAGCACAAGGTGTGCGTAACTCTGTTGGTTTTGACTTTCATCCTAGCACCCAGGCTATGTGGTTTAGTGATAATGGCCGAGATATGATGGGGGATGATCTTCCACCGGATGAACTAAACCGCTTAACAACCGAAGGTGAACATTTTGGTTTTCCCTATGTGCATGCAGGTGCCATCTTAGATCCTGAATTTGGTAAAGGTAAAAATATTGCCGATTACAGTGCCCCAGCTTTAGCTTTGGGTGCGCATGTTGCTCCATTAGGGATTCATTTTTATCAAGGTAAACAATTTCCTGCTACTTATAAGCAGCAATTATTTGTTGCTGAACATGGCTCGTGGAACCGCAGTAAAAAATCTGGATATAAAGTGGCAGTTGCCACTATTGAGCAAGGACGTGTGATAAAATACACGCCGTTTATTACGGGCTTTATGAAAAACGAAGAAACATTGGGTCGTCCGGTTGCTTTTGCAGAACTTGCCGATGGCAGCTTATTGATCTCCGATGATTATGCCAATGTGATCTACCGTGTAAGCTATAAAAAAATTAGGTAGGCTTTGATGAGTGATACAGATACCTTGCTATTGCAAGGAATTGAGCAACAAACAATGGGGCGTTTTACTGAAGACGCCTATTTGAATTATTCCATGTATGTGATCATGGATAGGGCATTGCCACATATTGGCGATGGTCTAAAACCAGTACAACGTCGTATTATTTACGCCATGAGTGAACTGGGTTTATCGGCAACGGCTAAGTATAAAAAGTCAGCCCGTACCGTTGGTGATGTACTCGGTAAGTATCATCCTCATGGTGATAGCGCCTGTTATGAAGCGATGGTGTTAATGGCACAACCATTTTCTTATCGTTACCCATTAGTTGATGGGCAAGGGAACTGGGGGGCTGCAGATGATCCAAAGTCATTTGCGGCAATGCGTTATACCGAAGCGCGTTTATCTAAGTTCTCAGAAGTACTGTTAAAAGAACTTGGCCAAGGAACTGTTGATTGGACGCCAAACTTTGATGGCACAATGGATGAACCACAAGTATTACCATCACGCTTACCACATATTTTACTCAATGGTATTACGGGTATTGCAGTCGGTATGGCAACTGACATTCCGCCACACAACGTGCGCGAAGTAGCCAGTGCCTGTTGTTTGCTGTTGGATAACCCTAAAGCTGAGTTAGATCAATTGCTTGAGCATGTACAAGCTCCCGATTACCCAACTGAAGCTGAAATAATCACTTCAAAAGCGGATATTCGTAAAATTTATCAAACCGGCCGTGGTTCGATAAAAATGCGCGCTATTTATACAGAGGAGCACGGCGATATTGTCATTACTGCACTGCCACATCAATGTTCTGGTGGTAAAGTACTTGAGCAAATCGCAGCGCAAATGAATGCCAAAAAGCTGCCTATGGTCGCTGATTTACGTGACGAATCAGATCATGAAAATCCAACCCGGATTGTCATCATTCCGCGTTCTAATCGCATTAAAGTGGAGCCGTTAATGGCTCATTTATTTGCCACTACGGACTTGGAAAAAAATTACCGCGTTAATATCAATATGCTTGGCCTTGATGGCCGTCCGCAGGTAAAAGATTTACGAACCATTTTAACTGAGTGGCTGGTGTTCCGTCGTGAAACAGTGCGCCGTCGCCTGCAATATCGTTTAGATAAAGTATTGGCTCGTTTACATATTTTAGAAGGTTTACTTGCAGCCTTTTTAAATATTGATGAAGTTATTGAGATTATTCGTAGCGAAGACAAGCCAAAGCCTGTGTTAATGGAACGCTTTGGTATTACAGACATCCAAGCCGAAGCAATCCTTGAATTAAAACTACGTCATTTAGCGAAACTTGAAGAGTTTAAAATTCGAGGTGAGCAAGATGAGCTTGCCAAAGAACGCGATAAATTACAGCTGACTTTAGGCTCTGAACGTCGTATGTCGACGTTACTAAAAAAAGAGATTCAAGAAGCAGCAGAGCTGTATGGTGATGAGCGCCGTTCACCGATTGTCGAACGTCTTGAAGCTAAAGCATTAAGCGAAAAAGATTTAATCCCATCAGAATCAGTAACCGTTGTGTTGTCTGAAAAAGGTTGGGCGCGTGTTGGTAAAGGCCATGATTTAGATGTTGAAGGGCTCAGTTACCGGGCTGGCGATGCATATAAAGCCTCTGCGCGTGGTAAGAGTAACCAACCTGCGGTGTTCTTAGATTCTGCTGGGCGTGCATTTGCCACTGATGCGCATGGGTTACCGTCGGCACGAAGCCAAGGTGAACCAATGACAGGTCGGTTTAACCTTACTGCAGGTGCTAATTTTGAGCATGTAGTGATGGGCGAAGACAAACAAGTGTTGTTAATGGCATCAGATGCAGGTTATGGTTTTATTACTGATTTTGTAGAGCTAGTAAGTAAAAACAAAAACGGTAAAGCCCTGGTCAGTGTGCCTAAAGGTGGGCAATTATTAGCGCCAATTCGGGTTAATGATGTTGCTAACGATTACTGTATGGCGATATCTAATGAGGGCCGGATGTTGTTATTCCCATTACGTGATTTACCAAAACTAGGTAAAGGTAAGGGTAACAAGATAATCTCTATCCCAAGTGCCAAAGTACAAGCGCGTGAAGAGTTTGTTAAAGTGCTGGCAGTGGTGCCTGAAGGTACCAGTGTTACCTTGCATGCAGGTAAGCGTAAACTGACTCTTAAACCTACTGATTTGGAGCACTATCATGGCGAGCGTGGCCGTCGAGGTAACAAACTACCGCGTGGTTTACAGCGTGTCGATGAAGCGGTTGTAGAGCTGACGGCGATTGATGATGATATTGAGCCGACAGAAACCGAGTAAGTATTTTTTTATATCTATGAATAAAACGGCCTGTTATTGCAGGTCGTTTGTTTTTAAAGCAGAAAATTATTTTAAGCTTACATGTGTTCGCTAAACACTCGTTTAGCGGCAAAAATAACGCTATAATGCTGGCGTTATTATTTTTGGAGCGTTTTCTTTGTTAGCTATTATTCGTATTGTTATTATGGCATTGTTTATTTTATTAAGCTGTGTATTTGGTTTACTCCTTTGTTTAGTAAAACCTTTTCATATAAATAATGTACATATTATTTCAAGTTGGTTTGGCACAGTGGCTAAAATGCTTGGTGTAAACGTGGTTATTACACGCCATCCTGACGCGCAAAATTGTGGCCCTGCAGTGTATGTTGCAAACCATCAAAATAATTACGATATTTTCACTTTACCGGCGGCGGTACCAAAAAACTGTGTCAGTTTAGGTAAAAAAAGTCTTAAGTGGATCCCATTTTTTGGACAGCTATATTGGCTTTCGGGCAATATTTTAATTGATCGGGGAAATCGTTCTAAAGCGGCTAGCACGATCACTAAATCGGCCGATAAAATCAAACAAAAAGGCTTATCAGTGTGGATTTTCCCAGAGGGAACCCGCAGTTACGGACGTGGCTTATTACCATTTAAAACAGGTGCATTTCACACGGCTTTAAATGCGGATGTACCTGTAGTACCTGTATGTATGAGCACAACATATAAAACCATTAAGCTAAATCGCTGGGACAATGGTATAATCTACATAGACATGTTAGCGCCAGAGCCACTTGATAAAACGATTGGAGCACGTGAACACGCAAAGCGTATTCATAGCAAAATGGCTGCTAGAATAACTGAATTAGATGCTCAAGTGAGAGAAAAGTAATGGAAAATTGGCGTGAAATTAGTGAAGACATTGTAACTTCGTTATTAGAAGATGGTTCTGATCCTGAGATCTTATACGAAGTAGAACATCACTTTGTTTGCGAAGACTTTGTCAAGCTTGAGCAAGCTGCACTCGCTGCGTTTAAACTAGGCTATGACGTTGAAGAGCCTGCAGAGCTTGAGCTTGAAGACGGCAGTAAGATTTGGGGCTTTGACATCGTTGTTGAAGCTGAGTTAGATGTTGACGTAATAATGGAAGATGTTGATAAACTAGCACAACTTGCGATCGACACCGACGTAGAATACGACGGCTGGGGCACTTACTTCCAAGAGTAATGTGTTAGCCACTAGGTCCTAATCACTAGGACCTAGTGTAATCCATAACTATTATTGACTCGCCAACTCGCCAACTCGCCAACTCGCCAACTTAGCAATTCATCATTTCCTAGTGCTTATTTCGTATTCGTTACTTTTGTTATAGACATTTGTAGTGGATCGTTGATAATCAGTAATTATTATTTTTTGAAATGAATTAATCACTTTATATGCTTATTACCCTTCCAATTTCTGAACTCGTACCAGGAATGTTTGTTGACAGTGTTAGCAAGCAGTTTGAGGGGGTTGATAGTATAAAAATCAAAACTCGCGGCCTAGTTCGCGATAAATCGATCATTAAGCGCTTGGTATCAGAAGGAGTGCAAGAGCTGCTGATAGATTTTACGCAAAGTGATGTGAGTGTTCCTGCCAAATATCAGCTCAAACCTGAAGTCGCTGCTGCAACGGCCAATAACCCTAATAAATTAAAGATAAAAAAGGTTATTTCAGTTGAGCAAGAGTTTGCTAAAGCGAGTGTGAGCTATGAGCAACATAATCGTAATTTACAAAGTTTATATGGCGACGTTACCTCAGGCTTAAAGATGAATATCGTACTGCTTGATGGTATAGCTAAAGATATTGTGGCATCGGTATTTCGTAATCATAATGCAATGACTATTTTAACCCGCATTAAAGATAAGCATATGTACAACTGGCGACATATGACTAACTGCGCCATTTTTGTCACTGTATTTGCCAAGTACTTAGGTTACAAAGAAAGTGTTGTACAAGAGCTGGCCATGGGGGCCTTGCTACATGACTTAGGCCAAGCTAAATTACCACAAGGGATTTTTTCTAAACCTGAGAAAGTAAATAAGCTTGAGATGCAGGCGATTAAAAAGCATGTAGCGCAAAGTTTAGGCTTGGTAAAAGGCGAAAAAGGCATTACCCCATTAATGCTTGATATGATAGTTAATCACCATGAGCGCTTAGATGGCAGTGGTTATCCTCGAGGTCTGCAGGGCGAAAAACTTAGTCGACCAGCGCGAATTATGGCGATAGTTGACGTTTATGATGCAATGACCGCAGATAGACCCCATCAAATTGGTGATGAACCGATCAACGCATTGCGCTATTTATTAGCTAATAAACACATGTTTGATGGTGAGTTAGTACAGCGGTTTATTAAGTGTTTAGGTGTACATCCGGTCGGTACGATTGTTAAATTAACCAATGAACGATTGGCATTAGTAACTGAAGGTAATCATCAGAACCCCATTCAACCTAAAGTTAAAGTTTTCTATAATGCTAAGCATAGTCATCATATTACGGCAAAAGATGTTGATTTAACTTCACCAGATCATGACTTAAAGATTTTAGCGAGTATCAAACCATTAGATTATCAGCTTAATTTGGCTCGTTTGTTAAAAGAGCATCTGTTGGTTTAAGCGGTTTTTTGGTTATTGCTTTGTTACAGTGTTTTTTAGTTGATTGCTTAGCCGATAATAGCGCACCACTGAAGCAACTCACCATTAATAATAGCCACAATAAAGTCCCATTCTCTGAATGTAACGCACTGCAACAGCACACTAGTGCGACTAAAGCACAAACAATAGCACCTAACCAATAATGGTTAACAGGGTTATCGCATTCACCATCTCTAGTGCAGGCACAAAAATTAGCTTTGCAAAAGCAATATACACTTACCCCACAAAAAGCCAACGCAGCAATAATTAATCCTATCTCCACCGCTTCATCTCCTTTGCTAGTCCTGTTTGGCAGTCTAATAGTGCTTATCAAACAAGTCAATCTAAATGATAATTAATTGCAAATGAGTTTTTCGCAGCAGCTTATCCGATGAGTTTTAAAAAACTGTTACTTTGCTGTTAAAAAATGGTTTTTATGGGGTTTTTTAACGCTTTGTTACAGTTTTTTATTTAAAAGTAAGGTACTGTGCAAAGGTTTTGAAGTAACTTACTCCTAATAATTAGAGACAACACATGGGAACCCAAGCATTTTGTTTGGTTAAGGAAACACAATGAAATTTACAAAAACTTTAATTGCAGCATCACTTGCTGTTATGTCTGCAGATACGTTTGCAGCGGCTTTCCAGCTTGCAGAGCAAAATGCCTCTGGCTTAGGGCGTGCATATGCTGGTGAAGCAGCAGTGGCTGATGATGCCTCTGTAGTTGCGCGTAATCCAGCTCTTATGTCTGTATTTAAAGAGCAGCAGCTAAGTATTGCAGGTATTGCTGTCATTCCAGATGTCAGCCTTCGTGGCACTGAAGCTAGTAATCAATCAGTTAACCCTGGTCAACTAAACGACAGCAGTATTGCGCCAGCCGCTTTTGTTCCTGCAGGTTATTTTGTAATGCCTATCGATGACAAGTTTGCTGTTGGTTTTGGTGCGTTTTCAAATTTTGGTTTATCAACTGAATTTGAAGCAGATTACCCTGCAGGCCAGCTTGCTGGTGAAACAGAGATTGTTACTGTAAATATGAACGTAAGTGGTTCATACAAAATCAATGAGCAATTTAGTGTTGGCCTTGGCTTAAACTATGTTTATGCAGATGCGAAAATCATTCGTAACTTTGGTGCCAATCCATTAGGTTTACCAGCACAAACTCAAGCAGTACATTTAGAAGGCGATGATACTGGCTTTGGTTGGAACTTAGGAGCTAGCTATCAGATTGATGAAAATAGTCGCTTTGGTTTTAACTATCGTAGCGAGACAGATATCACATTTGATGGCGAGTTTTCTAACCAATTACCTGCACAAATCGGTGGCCTAGCTGGCGTAAGTGTACCTGGAAGTGTTGAAATCACTCTCCCTGCGATTGCTGAGTTCTCTGGTACACACCAGTTAGATGAGAAAACAGGCTTACACTACAGTGTATTATGGACTGGTTGGGATAGCTTCCAAAAGCTAGAAGCTTATGTTCCAGGCAAAGATACACCTGTATTCTCTAAAGATGAGCACTTCTCAAACTCAATGCGTTACTCAATCGGTGGCGATTATCAGTTTAACGATGCTGTACTATTACGTGCTGGTATTGCTTATGATGAATCACCAGCCGATCAAAAACACCTGTCGATTTCTATCCCTGATACTGACCGTTTTTGGTACTCGTTTGGCGTTAACTACACCATGAGCGAACAAGCAAACCTAGATATTGGTATGAGTATTCTCCGTGGTAAAACACAAAACTTTACTGAATCTGATGGCTTAGGTCAGCAGTGGGGCTTTGAATCAAAAGGCCATGCATACTTATTTGGTGCGCAGTATAACTACACGTTTTAATTTGTAGGCGCGGGTTTATCCCGCGCAAATAAAAAGCCGCGTTATTTATTAACGCGGCTTTTTTTGTGTCTAGCTGTGCGGGGTTCCCCGCATCTAGTTACAAGCTTTCGATCTTGGCTTTTTGCTCAAGTAGTTTTGCTTTCGCATCTGAGAACTCTGCAAGTTTCTCATTTTCTTTAGCAAGGACTGCTTCAGGTGCATTGTTAACAAACTTTTCGTTTGCTAGTTTATTTTGCACTTGAGCTAGGCCTTTTTCGGCTTTTTCAAGCTGCTTAGCAATACGTGCAAGTTCGGCGTCAACATCGATTAGACCTGCCATTGGGATCATGATCTCAAGGTTACCAACATAAGATGTTGCACATGCAGGTGCGTCATCTTTGTTATCAAGCAGCGTAAATTCTTCAATTTTAGCAAGTGATGCTAAGAAAGATTTATTTTCTTCAATACGACGTACATCATCCGCAGATGCATTTGCTAGTAATACTGATAACGGCTTGCTTGGGCTAATATCCATTTCACCACGAATGTTACGAATGGCTAAAATGAATTGCTTAACCCACTCTAAATCATCCATTGCTTTTGCATCAACGTTAGCTTCATTGTAAACAGGGAAGGCTTGTACCATGATACTAGTGTTCGCTGTTTCAAGACCTGCCAGTGGCGCAACACGTTGCCAAATCGTTTCGGTAATGTATGGCATCATTGGGTGCATTAAGCGCAGTAGGCTTTCAAGCACAGTGATCAGTGTATGACGCGTACCACGTTGTTGTGCTTCATTGCCTTTGAATAATACAGGCTTTGTCAGCTCTAAGTACCAATCGCAAAATTGGTTCCAAGTGAACTCATAAAGCGTATTTGCTGCAAGGTCAAAACGGTAGTTATCTAAGTGCTCAGTATAGGTTTTAACAGTTGCTTCAAATTGGCCTAAGATCCAACGATCAGCAAGTGAATACTCTTTAACTGCATCATTTGTAAAGCCACAATCTTGCTCTTCGGTGTTCATTAGTACATAACGGCTGGCGTTCCACAACTTATTACAGAAGTTGCGGTAACCTTCAAGGCGGTTCATATCCCAGTTGATGTCACGACCAGTCGATGCCATTGCCGCTAAAGTAAAGCGCAGTGCATCTGTACCGTGGGCTTCAATGCCGTTATCAAAGGTTTTACGAGTATCTTTTTCGATTTTCTTAGCGACTTTTTCTTGCATCAGGTTACTGGTGCGTTTTGTTACTAAGCTTTCAAGGTCGATACCGTCAATCATATCGATTGGATCAAGTACGTTACCTTTAGATTTTGACATTTTATCGCCATTTTCATCGCGAATAAGACCCGTAACGTAAACCGTTTTAAAGGGCACTTGTGGCTTGCCGTTATCATCTTTGATGAAATGCATGGTCATCATGATCATGCGCGCTACCCAGAAGAAGATAATATCAAAACCAGTTACCAATACGTCAGACGGGTGGAAAGTTTTCAAATCATCTGTGTTCGCAGGCCAGCCTTGGGTTGAAAAAGTCCAAAGTGCTGATGAGAACCAGGTATCGAGTACATCTTCGTCTTGGCTAAGTGTTACGCTATCAGTAATGTTGTTTTCACGACGTACTTCTGCTTCATCACGGCCAACAAAAACGTTGCCTTCGCTGTCGTACCAAGCTGGAATGCGGTGACCCCACCACAACTGGCGCGAAATACACCAATCTTGTACGTCGTTCATCCACGAGAAATACATGTTCTCGTATTGCTTAGGTACAAATTGAATATCGCCATTTTTTACTGCGTCTTTTGCAGGCTCAGCCAGTGGTGCAACACGTACATACCATTGGTCAGTAAGTAGCGGTTCAATAACCACACCAGAGCGGTCGCCGTAAGGTACGGTTAGAGCGTGATCTTCAATTTTTTCAAGTAAGCCTAATTGTTCAAATTCAGCCACAATTGCTTTACGTGCATCGAAGCGGTCAAGACCATGCAGGCGCTCAGGAATTGGTGCATCAAACTCAAGCTCTTTACCATCAAAGGTGTAGGTTTCGCCTTGGCTTAGAATTGCGGCATCTTTATCGAAGATATTGATCAACGGCATTTGATGACGCTTACCAACTTCGTTATCGTTAAAGTCGTGTGCTGGCGTGATTTTTACACAACCAGTGCCTTTGTCTTTATCGGCATGTTCATCAGCAACAATTTTAATTCGACGATTAACAATCGGCAGTAAAATCTCTTTACCGATCAAGTCTTGATAGCGTTCGTCATCTGGGTTTACTGCAACACCTGAGTCACCAAGCATGGTCTCTGGGCGAGTCGTTGCCACTACAATGTAGTTTTTACCGTCTTGGGTTGTAACACCATCAGCCAATGGGTAACGTAGGTGCCACATGTGGCCTTGTTTGTCTTTGTTTTCAACTTCAAGATCAGAGATAGCCGTGTGTAGCTTTGGATCCCAGTTTACTAGGCGCTTACCACGATAAATTAAATCTTCTTTGTGTAAGCGTACAAACACTTCTTTAACTGCTTCTGATAAGCCTTCATCCATTGTGAAACGTTCACGATCCCAATCAACCGATGCGCCAAGGCGACGAAGTTGTTTTGTGATAGTCCCGCCAGATTGTTCTTTCCACTGCCAAATTTTGTCGATGAAAGCTTCACGGCCTAAGTCGTGGCGTGTTTTACCTTCTTCAGCAGAGAGTTTACGTTCAACCAGCATTTGCGTAGCAATACCTGCGTGGTCAGTACCTACTTGCCATAATGTGTTATTACCTTGCATACGTTTAAAACGCGTTAAGGTATCCATAATGGTGTCTTGGAAAGCGTGGCCCATGTGTAAGCTACCAGTGACATTGGGTGGCGGGATCATAATTGAATATGCATCGCCTTTACCTGATGGTTTGAAGTAGCCTTTTTGTTCCCAGTCTTGGTATAACGACTGTTCAATATCTTGCGGATTGTAGGTTTTATCCATTACACAGAACCTTAAATAAGTACTTAAATGAGTTAGTTAGCTATTTATACAAAAGGTATGTTAGCTATTAATATCTTGCGTGGTGATATTAGCACCGAGTTGGCGTAGCTTTTTAAAGCGCTCACGGGCAGCTTGTTTAGCAGTGGCTTCAACGGGCACAAAATCAAAAACTTGGTTAAACCGACGAATAAAGTCCGGCAATTGTGCAGCCAAGTTAATTAAAACTTTACGATTACCGACTGGCGGGGTAGTACCTATTTCAACGGGCGCACCACCTTTTGGACCTTCACCTTGGAGATTGTGAGGCACAAAACTGTCGGGGTCGAATGACCAAATAGTTTCATCAATGGCATGGGCAATTTCAAGATCATCAACGTAAATAAAGATACGATGACCAAGACGATACTGTTCAGCAGCAATATCAGCCGCTAAGCTAAAGTGATCATCAGCCTTGGCTAATGACTCATCTTGTTGCTTTAGAACGAAAAACTGGGCGTTCATGCTCATTGTATCGGGGCTTCCCACAGTATTGAAAATAATACTTAAATCAAAGCAGGGATTTTGCCATATAACGCGTTTTGCTTCAATTAATACGCTAATTTATACGTTAATAAGTGGGGAATAAATAAGGCGCTAAAAAGCGCCTTATTTAAATTTACAATGTATTGTTAAACGCGGGGTTTAATCTTGGCTGGTTTCGCTTACACCGGCACGGTTGAGTAAATATTGCGTAAGCATTGGCACCGGTCGACCTGTTGCGCCTTTGTTTTTACCACTGCGCCAAGCAGTGCCTGCGATATCTAAATGGGCCCAGTTATACTTTTTAGTAAACTTAGATAAGAAGCATGCTGCTGTTATCGTTCCCGCAGAGCGGCCGCCTAAGTTAGTAAAATCAGCAAATGGGCTTTCTAGTTGATCTTGATAATCATCCCACAGTGGCAACTGCCACGCACGGTCGCCACTTTGCTCAGATGCTTTTAACAAGTCATGTGCCAGTGGGTTGTGGTTAGATAATAACCCCGTTGCATGAGCGCCAAGGGCAACAATACAAGCGCCAGTTAAAGTAGCGACATCAATCACGGTTTCAGGTTCAAAGCGCTCAACATAAGTGAGTGCATCACATAATACTAAGCGGCCTTCAGCGTCGGTATTTAGTACTTCAACTGTTTGCCCTGACATAGTGGTCAAAATATCACCCGGACGATAAGCATTCGAGCTTGGCATGTTTTCACAACCTGCGAGTACACCAATTACGTTAATCGGTAATTGCATTTGCACCAAAGCACGCATTGCGCCAATAACACCAGCTGCACCGCCCATGTCGTATTTCATTTCATCCATGGCTTCGCCTGGTTTGAGTGAAATACCACCTGAGTCAAAGGTTAAACCTTTACCAACTAGCACGATTGGGGCTTGATCTTTCGCGCCGCCTTGGTAGTTAATTACCGACATAATAGATTCGTTATCACTACCACGACCAACTGCTAAGTATGAATTCATACCTAACTCTGCCATTTTATCTTCGCCAATTATATCAACTGTAACGTTGTCAAAGTTAGCTGCAAGTTCTTGCGCTTGTTCACCTAAATATGCAGGATTACAGATGTTTGGCGGCATGTTCGCTACGTCTTTACATAACTTACTACCTGCAGCGATCGCTAGACCATGTTCAATGGCACTTTCACCAATGGTAAGTTCGCGGCGAGTTGGCACGTTAAACACAATTTTACGCAGCGGGCGACGCGGGTCACTTTTTTTGCTTTTTAATTGGTTAAATGTGTACAAGCAGTCTTGGGTGGTTTCGACCGCTTGGCGGACTTTCCAGTAGGTGTCGCGACTTTTAACATGTTGCTCAGTTAAAAAGCATACCGCTTCCATCGACCCAGTTTCATTTAGGGTATTGATAGTTTTTGAAATAATTTGTTTGTATTGTTTGTCGTCTAGCTCGCGTTCTTTACCACAGCCGACCAATAGTATGCGTTCACTTAACACATTGGGTACATGATGCAATAACAGCACTTGTCCCGGCTTGCCTTCAAGGTCGCCGCGACGCAATAAATTAGAGATATAACCATCACTGATTTTATCGAGTTGTTCACCAATGGGGGATAAACGACGTGGCTCATAAACGCCAACTACAATACATGCGCTACGTTGCTTTTCAGGACTACCACTTTTTACGCTAAATTCCATTGTTACTCCTAATTTTGAGTCATTTAACCCTTAAATAAGGGTAATAAAATAAAAATCCAGATACTAGCTTAATATTAGCTTATAAACGCTGACTCATTATGTGTATTTGAACTTTATACTTTTGTAGCCATCAATACCACTAATGCGACAATATATCGAGTTGCTAGGTATGATATTTAATGTTGATGACATATAATAAAACCCTAAGTTTACTCAAATTTTCTTACTCTTGAAGTAAAACATCATGTTTAACAGGGGCGATCATTGCTAATTTTCCGTTATTTGACCACTGAAGTTTTAAAGTCTCAGGTCGCCGTATTTTTAACTTTGATGACAATTTTTTTGTCGCAAAAGTTTGTTGTTATTCTAAGCGACGCCTCTGAAGGCGGTATTCCTGCTAAGTTAGTACTGTCGATGATTGCACTAAAGTTACCGCAATTGGCATCATTAATACTACCGCTAAGTATCTTTTTAGGGATTATTCTCGCCTACAGTCGCATTTATGCCGACAGTGAAATGACTGTTCTCAAAGCCTGTGGCGTTAGTGAATGGTACGTAGTGCGTGTAACCTTAGTTTCTAGTGTGGTACTAGCGCTATTGGCGGGAGTACTGACTTTATATATAGCCCCATGGGCGAGTGAACAAGAATATCAATTGAAAGAACAAGCCAAAGCGGATGCCGGGTTATCAGCGCTGCGTGCTGGGCGCTTTCAACAAACAGGGAACGAAAAAGCGGTGGTGTTTATTCACAATATCGAAAACGGCGGCAAAGAATTACACAAAGTATTTGTAGCACAACTACCCGATAGTGAAAAAGACAATCTCGCACGGTTAGTATATGCGCAGCGGGGTGTGGTGGTCGAGCAAGAAAGCGGTGAGCAGGAATTGGTGCTCAGTGACGGTAAGCGTTACGAAACTGACGGCGAAACGCCAGCGCTCAATTTAACCGAATTTGATGGCTATAGTGTACAAATCCGTGAGCAAGAGATAGAACATCAACGCCGCAAACTTGAAGCTGTGCCGACCATTGATTTGTTTGCGATGAAAACGACTGATGCGATTGCTCAGTGGCAGTGGCGTCTTGCTATTCCGCTTTCTATTCCGCTACTTACTTTATTAGCAGTACCGCTGAGTGTCGTTAATCCGCGCCAAGGTAAGTTTGCCAAGTTAGTACCTGCCATAAGCTTGTATTTAGGTTATTTCATCTTATTGAATGCAGCAAAATTTGCAGTTGAGGATGGTAAAATTCCGCCTTCAATTGGCCTATGGTGGATCCACTTTACGGCGTTATTTATCGGCGGCTTTTTGATCATTAAAGGGCGGCCACTCGGTGCTTGGCTAAAAGCTGTGTTGACTAAGCGGGAGTATGGCGCATGATGAAAATGCTTGATTGGTACTTAGGCCGTAGCATCTTGCAAACCACTGGTTTTGCTTTGATGGTCTTGGTGGGGATCAGTACCCTGATTAAATTTATTGAGCAGCTTAAATCAGTCGGTCGCGGTAGCTATGATATTGCAACTGCATTGTTATATACATTATATAGCATGCCTGGCGATCTTGTGGTGTTCTTCCCAATGGCCGCTTTAATTGGTGGCTTAACAGGTCTTGGAGCACTTGCGTCAAATAGTGAGCTGGTGGTTATGCAAGCTGCTGGTATGTCGCGTTTGCAAATTATTGTCTCAGTGATGAAAACTGCAATATTTATGGCGCTTTGTATGATGGTATTAGGCGAGTGGGGCGCACCGGCCGCACAGCTCAAAGCGAAAGAAATGCGTAATCAAGCTATACACGGTGGCGATGTATTTAACGCTCAGCAAGGTGTATGGGCTAAAGATGGTAATAACTTTATTAATATAGAAGATGTTGACCAAAACGGCGTATTACACGGTGTGAACATGTATCATTTTGATAAATCACTACAACTTACACAAATTACTAAAGCTCGCGAAGCAGTAGGCCGTAAAGATGGTTGGTTACTTCGTGATGTAAGTAAACTGCAACTCAGTGAAGAGTTGATCAGTACACAGCAACAAGATGAAGAGTTTTACGAATCACAACTTACAGCTGAAAAGCTGGGTGTAGTATCGGTAAAACCAGAGGCGCTTTCTTTCACAGGACTTTGGTCGTATTTAGGTTATTTAAAACAAAATGAGCAAGATACCAGCACCTATGAGCTGGCTTTATGGCGTAAAATTATGCAGCCAGTATCGATAGCGGTGATGTTATTAGTGGCGCTGTCGTTTATATTTGGCCCACTGCGTACAGTGACGATGGGCGCGCGGATTGTAATGGGCGTAGTAACCGGTATTGCATTTCACCTAACCAATGAAATATTTGGTCCTGTAGTGATGGTGTATCAAATCCCTGCGATAATCGGGGCGACTTTACCAAGCATAATATTTATAGGTTTTGCGACTTACTTGCTTAATAAGCGAAATTGATAATGGGGAGCTAGCAGCCTAGCTCCTTATTGCTAATCTAAAGAACGATAAATTCGTTTGTTTTCTTCTTTTGTTAGCGCAACAACCTCGGTTTTAGACAGGTAATCTTGCAGCGCTCGTTTGTTTTTAAAATCAACTAATACCACTAAATTACCCAAGCCAAGTAATGCGGTTACGCTACGAATAACGGCTTGTGACCAACTAATTAGCTTACCATCGCGAGTTTGTACTTTTAAACGCCATGCGCGCATACCAATCGTTTGGCCACTCTTAGTCCAAAAATAGCCAAAAAACACTAACGCTACAACGACTAAAAGTGTACTGCGAAGACCTGATAACAATAGTGAATTTTGAATTAGCGCAGACACATCCTCAGCACCATTTAAACTAATAACCTCAAGTGAAATAAGCCCTTGTACGGCAAACAAATACAAAACAACGCTTAGCATAGCAAATGCAATAATAGCTAACGTATCGTAAACTAACGACGCAAAGCGACGCCAAAAGCTCGCACGCGGAAATTCAGCAGACATAAATAAACTCACAAAGTTAATATGTGCGCTAGTTTAGCAAATAGCGAGACAAATACTAGCTAGTCGCTTTTATGAGTGAATGTTAATGGTTGCTCAATTGTTAAGCGGTTGATCGTGGTTTTGTAAAAAACGCTTGCTGCTCCTCTTATTGTTTGTATAATGCATGGCATAGAGACAAAGACAGCTTGATAAGTCCTAGCTCTAAAGTGGTTTTTCTTTATCTTCTCATGTTAGAAGGTTAAAGAAAAATGATGCCAGCGTGATGAAATTGGTATACATGGGGGATTCAAAATCCCCTGCCGCAAGGCGTGCCGGTTCAAGTCCGGCCGCTGGTACCACTTTTGATAGCCCTTGCTTTTTAGCAAGGGTTTTTTTATGCCTATAGAAAAGTGAAATGCGGACTCGAGCGCCACTCAAACCAATATTTGACGATGAACCATAGCTTTTTTAGCCAATCCGTATCGTTTTAACTTTCCCTCATGCTGATTAAAAAACTTATCAACAATAGTCTATTGGTAAATAAATACAGATTACCTATTGTGGGTATAGTAGAATGCGCGCCCTAAATATATTTTTACTTTATTACTTACCCTTATTCAAAGTTCGTACATTGAGGCATTTTAAAGGAAAAAAAATGACGACTAATCGCTTATTTATCTTTAAGCATATTTTTATTTTGTGCATTCTGTTTACATTATCTGCTTGTGGCGGTGGCTCTGGTAGTGCAGAAAAATCTGACACAGGAACTAATTCAAACCTAGATATAACAGCGCCTGTTATTACTTTAAACGGTTCGCAAGCTATTACGCTCAATATAGGCAATAGCTACCAAGAGTTAGGTGCATCTGCTTCAGACGATAAAGACGGTAGCGTAAGTGTTAGCGTGTCAGGCTCTTTGAACCTTAATCAAGCTGGTGTATATACGTTTATATACACTGCTACTGACAGCGCGGGAAACTCTTCAAGTGTAATTAGAACAATTACAGTGGTTGCACCCGACGATACACAAGCGCCAACTATAACGTTGAATGGTGAAAAGTCTATTTCTCTTGAGCTGGGCGAATCATACCAAGAACTAGGGGCGCAAGCACAAGACAATGTGGATGGAACAGTCAGTGTCGCTATTTCAGGCTCAGTGGACGAAAGTACGCCCGGCGACTACACAATTACATATACTGCAGTCGATTCCGCTGGTAATACGGGTTCAATTACCCGAAAAGTGACAGTACTTGAGGCTAAAGACATCTCGCCACCGCTGCTTACTCTCATTGGTAAAGAGTATATTAAGTTATTCTTAAATGAAGAGTACTCAGAGCAAGGGGCGTCGGCACTTGATGACTTTGATGGTGCAATCAGTGCGACAGTATTTGGTGAGGTTGACGTTAATAACGTAGGTGTATACATAGTTACCTATACTGCAACAGATAAAGCAGGAAACACGGCAAGTATTGAGCGCACTGTTGAGGTGGTTATACCTCGTGAATTTATCACAACCTGGAAAACGGATAATACACAACTGCTCTCAACAGATGCTAATACAATTAAAATTGCAACGAAAGGTGAAGGTTATAACTTCCAGATAGAGTGGGGGGATGGCACTATCGACCGTAATGTTGTTAATACAATTACCCACACATACGACACCAGCGGAACCTATACTATTAAAATAAGTGGTGACTTCCCACGTTTTTACTTTGATGAAATGCAAGCTGATTGGAACAAATTAATAACCATAGAGCAGTGGGGTGATATTCGTTGGACATCTATGGAACGCGCATTTATAAATTGTTCTAACCTTGTTATTAATGCCTTAGATACACCTGACTTATCAAACGTCACGAATCTCTCTTACATGTTTTCGTATGCGCAATCGTTCAATCAAGACATAAACGATTGGGATGTTTCTACTATTACTGATATGACCGGTATGTTTCAAGGTGCTATTTTATTTGATCAAGCTCTTGAAAGCTGGGATGTGTCTCGTGTCGTAAGAATGGGGCATATGTTTGATGGTGCAACGAACTTTAATCAAGATATTAGCAATTGGGATACAGCGAGCTTAAAAGACATGATACGCATGTTTAATAATGCCAGTCAATTCAACCAACCAATAGGCAGATGGACAGTTGGCGGTGTTTATAGGATGACAGGACTATTTGCTAATGCAGTGTCATTTAATCAAGACTTAGGTGGTTGGAAAGTTGGGTTTGTATTTTATATGGGCAATATGTTTGATGGTGCATCAGCATTTAATCAAGACATTGGCCGCTGGAATGTGTCCGACGTTGCCTATATGAACAGTATGTTTCGCAATGCGGTTTCATTTGATCAGAACTTAAGTGATTGGGATATTTCTAACCTCAGTGATATGCGTAGCATGTTTGAAGGGATTGCATTGTCGGTTGAAAACTACGATGCTCTACTCAATGGCTGGAGTAAGTTATCGACTCCACCGCTAAAAATTGGTTTTCATGCTGGTAATAGCCAGTATTCTGAAGCTGGAAAAACTGGACGCGATATTCTCACTAACATACATGAATGGAATATTGCTGATGGCGGATTAGTACAATAGCATTTAACCAGTAAGCTGTGTTGTTCTATGTTTAGAGCATCGCAGCATTTACTTGCATCACAGAAGTGCATGGTTAATAAGCTCTATATTATATAAGTGTAAATTTATCTAGTGTTTATGAGTTACGGTAATAAGCCTTTTAAAAACGCGATACATGATAAGTTGAGCCATAAAACAAGTTGGCAGAGAACTTAACTTATTGATTAAAAATCTAGGTAATGCATACAAGGACAGTCGTAAAGCAAATTCACACTGTTCTTCAGCGCACTTATCAAATAGAAGCAAGTTGCTCAGTATTAAATCAACAGATACTTTAAATATAGTTGTAGTCGTGCGGACTTGTTTACCTTCAGCTTTAGTTAAAACGTGAGCCAAGAAAACCTAAACAGGTGAGAGCTAAGCGACGTTCAAAGTTACTATACGCCGCTTAATTTAATCTAGTAGAGCAAACTATGTTCTATTTAGTCAATTAGAGTCACTTTGCATTGGTAGGTATTATCACCCACTGAAAAACTGCCTTTGCCATTCCATTGGTTATCAACGCCAAAGCTTGTCGTAAAAGGTGACTGGTAACTACCAATTGCAGGTGGTGGAAAAGACACCACTGCTTGACCTGTTAGCGCGCCAACTTTAGTTACATCATTATAGCCAGTTGCATGCATATGGCCCGATGCGCTAGCGGTGAAATGAGGTGAATGCTGCGTTCCTTCTTGGATGCTGCCATTCGCTCGACCATTTAATGAACCTGTTTTTGGATCTACAGCAAACTGAATTTCCATAGAGCCACCACCAACAACACCAGATTGAAATTGTAATTTAACGAGATATAAGCTTTCATCAGACATTTTCTTGTTCCTTTTGTAGATTGCATTCACACTGTTATATAGTTACTCAGTAACCGAGTGAAAGTGTAGAATGACCACCACAAAAGACATATTACAGCGTATTACATGAAGTTGAGTTTGAGGGCGTACAGGTTTTTTTATCGTTGTTTTTTAGAATAGGGGCTGCTTTTACAAAGTATTCGCTGATTAAACTAAATGTTCTTTTTAGTATTTCTTTTCGAAGCTAGCTACACTGGCAATAGTATTGTTGCGACTGCACCTTGGTGTTTTTCTTTATTCGCTAAGCTCAAACTACCATGATGCTGCTCTATCACGTTGCGACAAAAGCTTAGACCAATCCCTTGACCTTGTTGTTTAGTGGTGTAAAACGGCACGAATATGTTATCGGGGTTGGCAAGGCCTTGGCCGTTATCATCAATGGTGATGCAGCTTACTTTTCCTTGCTTATGCACACCTAATGTTATTTTAACGGGCGGGGTGCTTGCTTCGATGGCATTTTTTATTAGATTGATCATGACTTGATGAATAAACGTGCGGTCGGCCTTAAAAGTTGCGGCGTCTGTTACGCAGCTAAATGCAACGTCAGGGTATATTGCGCACACTTGTTTTAAAAATGTGTCGGTGTCTATTGCTACTATATTAAGTGCCAGTGGTTTATTTATATCGCTATAGCGCGTGACAAATTCATTAAGATAATTACAGCGCTCACTTATAACATTAAGTGCTTGTATTTGTCGTGGTTCGGTGAGCTTCACGGCGAGATTTTCAGCCATTGCAGTAACTGGTGTGAGTGAGTTGCGAATTTCGTGACCGAGTACGCGAATAATTTGCTGCCATGCTTGCAGTTGGCTTTCGCGAAGGGCTGAGGTGATGTCGATCATAACAATAAGTTGATGACAGCTGCCTTGCTCTATAAATTCACTGTGGCGTATTTGCCATTGCTGGGCTGTAATAACATCGCTAAATTGCCAATGTGCGTCTTGCTTTGTAAGCCCTAATTGTTCAGCGCTTGCATAGCGTAAGGTTTGCCATTGAGTCTGTTTAAATTCGCTAAACGCATTATTGGCATAACTGAGCTTATTATATTGATCGAGCACCATGATCGGCACATTAAAATGCTCAATTAATTGGTACACCAAAAAAATATGCTGATCGTATCGCGACTTCTTTTTAAATAACTCTTCACTTAACTCAATCAAGCTTTGTTGTAATTGGTGAATACTCCCCGCCTGATAGCTGGGCTTAACGAGCTGGTTATAATCTTCGTTTAAAATGGCATCTAGGTGGGCGTAATTGCGGTTAAAGCTGTTGATCACTTTTTTATAGGTACGAATAAACAGCTTAAGATAAATAGCTAAAAATAGGATTGAGATAACGGCAGAAGTAACAACAGATAAAGCAAAATATTGGCCAATAAAATAGCACCCCAACGCTGCTAAAGTGCTACTAAAAAATGCAAAGCCAATTAAACTGCGTTCCAGCGATGAGTGATAAAGACAACTAAGTGTCATACTGCTTTTCATACGGTAATCCCGTATTTTTCAAGGCGACGATACATAGAAGATTTACCTAAACCTAATAATTTAGCGGCGTTAGGAATATGGCCTTGGGTCTGCTTGAGGGCTAAATCAATTAATTGGCGCTCTGCGTGCTCTAGTGTCATTAGTGGTAATGTGTTATTGATTTGACTGCTGTGCAGGTTTAAGTCATCGGCGGTCAATGTGTCGGTTGTTGCTAACAATATTGCCCGTTCAATCACATGGCTTAGCTCGCGTACATTGCCCGGCCAAGTATAGTGGTTTAATTCATGTTTAGCGCATTCACTCAATGTAAGTATGGTGCTTGAGTATTTTTTAGCATGTAAATTTATAAAGTGCTCACACAAAGGCACTATATCTTCAATGCGTTCGCGTAGTGGCGGTATTACAAACTCCAAAGTGTTTATCCGATAGTATAAATCTTCTCTAAACTGGCCTTGTTTTATCAGTGTGGCAATATCGCCATTGGTGGCACTGATCAAGCGTACATTGGTTTTTTTAGTGTGACTCGCGCCAACCATCTCAAACTCTTGACTTTCGAGTACCCGTAATAATTTTGCTTGTTGTGGTAGTGGTATATTGGCTATTTCGTCTAAAAATAAACTGCCGTTATCGGCCAGTTCAAAGCGGCCAATGCGCTCATTTTTAGCATCAGTAAACGCGCCTTTTTTATGACCAAACATTTCGCTTTCAAATAACGATTCAACAATAGCCCCCATATTCACTGCAATAAACGGTTGTGTATGGCGCGTAGACTGCTGATGAAGCCATTGTGCTAATTGGCTCTTACCCGTACCATTTTCACCGGTTAGTAAAATGTTGGCATCGGTTTTAGCTACCTTAGCTAACTGACTTATCAGTTGTTGCATAGCGTGTGACTGATACACAAATGCAGGCGAGGCATGATCGTTAAGCTGTTGCAGCAACTTTTGATTTTGTTTGTTTAACTTTTTAAGTGTGAGTTGCTGATCGAGCAATTTTAATAAGCGCTGGTTTTGCCATGGCTTTTCAATAAAGTCACACGCACCGTGTTGCATAGCGCGAACCGCTAGATCTACGCTCGACCACGCAGTCATTGCGATGACAGGGATATCTAACTGTTGTTTATGTAAGTGCTGTAAAAACGCCAAACCTTCGTCACCTGATGTGGTGTCGCGGGTAAAATTCATATCGAGCAAAATAAGGTCAATCGCTTGGCTATCTTTAACTACTGCTTGCGCGCTAAAAGGTGAGTCGCATTCGAGCACTTGGTAGCCGTTATCTTCTAAAATAAAGCGCGCGCTTAGGCGGATTTCGGGGCTATCTTCAATGATCAAAATAGTGGCAGGCATAAACTTCCAAATAGGTGAATAAGCACAGGTTGATTGTAGCGTATAGCGATTTCTATGCCAGTGATTTTATTTTTGTATTTCAGCTTGTTAGCTATTTAAAGGTGATTTCAGTAGGTGTTCCAGTCCGATTACGGACTGCTTGCGTCCGATTTTGGGTTAGCGTGTCTGTCGAAGTGAAAGCCTTTAACTAGGGCCAGTCTCAAATTGATACTGAGGAGTCCGGTATCGCCGCTCAATAAGAATTTTTAAATAGTACATACTTGTAATTGTTTGTATTTATTGATTTTTAATGTTGGCACGTGTTTCGCTATAGCTTAGATATACAAAGCATAATGCGGTGCAATATGGACATAGTAAAAACAAAAGTAGTCAAGCAGTTATCGCTTTGGCATAAGCTAATTTTATTACTGGCTGTTATTTTAATTGTGGCAGTGATTTATCAGCGCAGCAGTCAAGTAGGTGTGTCAGTATCGCGCAGTAATATTATTATTAGTGATGTACGCCAAGGCGCGCTTGCGATTACGGTTACAGGTTATGGTGAACTTAAATCTGCGCAGCAGCAATTGCTTACGGCAAAAACGTTGGCCACTGTGCAGGCTATTTTATTAAAACCAGGCGCAATAGTGACCAGTGACTCAGTGATTGTGCAGTTAGCCAATCCAGCGCTTGAGCAACAGCTCGAAAATGCGCAGCAAGAACTTAATAAACTCAATGCTAACTTACGCCAGTTAAGATTAAACAATACTCGCGAGTTATTAAACGAGCGCTCTCATGTGGCGCAAAGCCATGCCGCTTACGAAAATGCCAAACTAAAATTAAAAGCTGAAACCAGTTTGGTTGAACAGGGCATAGTCTCAACGCTTAATTATCAGCGTAGCGTGTTAGACGAGCAACAACTTCGCCAGCAATTAGCAATAGCTAAGCAACGTTCAGAGCAACTAAAAGCCGTGCACATAGAATCTGAAAACATTCAGCTTGAGCAAATTAAACAGCAACAAGGGTTAGTAGTTATGGCACAAACACAATTGGCCAATCTATCTGTAGTAGCGGGAATGGATGGGGTATTACAGCGTTTACCGATTGAGCTTGGGCAAAGCGTAAATGCAGGGCAAGAAATTGCGCTTATCGGCTCGGTTGATTCGTTAATTGCAATTATTCAAGTACCACAAAATCAAGTAGATGATATTCGGTTAGGGCAGCTCGCAGAAGTAGATACACGCCGCGGTGTTGTTATGGCAAAGGTGTCACGCATCAGCCCTGTGGTGAGTAATAATACAGTAGAGGTAGAGTTATCGTTGCCTAAAGAGCTCCCTGAAAATGTTCGGCCGCAATTAACCGTCGATGCCAATATTAAGGTCGCACAGCTAAAAGATGTTACTTATATCGAGCGCCCAGCAAACGTAAAACCGCACAGTGTAAGAGATCTGTATCAGGTAAACTCACAGCAGCAAAGCGCACACTTGGTTGATATCAAATTTGGTCGCGAGGCTGGGCGCTTTATCGAAATACTAAGCGGCGCACAGTTAGATCAGCAATTGATTATTTCAGATTTAACCAACCTTACTCGCAGCAATAGCGAAATTCTAATTAACTAATGAACAGGATAAAAATAATGACAGAGCAAAAAATAACGAACACCCAAGCCGATGTCGTATTAGCAATGAAAGGAATTAGTAAGGTATTTGAAACCCAAGAGTTACAAACCTATGCACTGCGTAGTATTGATTTGTGTATTTATCGCGGTGAATACTTGTCGATATCGGGGCCATCTGGCTGTGGTAAATCAACATTACTTTCATTATTGGGTTTACTTGATATGCCAACCAGCGGTGAATATTTAATTGACGGTAAAGACGTCTCTGCACTTTCGCTGAATCAGGCTGCTGAAATTCGCAATGCAAAAATAGGATTTATTTTTCAATCATTTAATTTAATTGATGAGTTAAGTGTGTTCGACAACGTGGCATTACCACTGCGTTATCACCACTGTAAACCAAACAAGCAAATAATTGCTGAAAAAGTAAAAGCGTGCCTTGAAAAAGTAGGGCTTGGGCATCGTATGAGTCATAAACCTAACCAATTATCTGGTGGACAGCAGCAACGCGTGGCGATAGCCCGAGCGCTGGTGACTGAACCGGCAATATTATTAGTTGATGAGCCAACGGGTAATTTAGACTCAAAATCGGGAGATCAAGTTATGCATGTATTAAGTGAGCTACATGCAGCCGGCACCACTATTTGCATGGTGACACATGACCCGCGTTACTGTGATATGGCTACAAGGCAACTAAAGCTATTGGATGGTGAGATGCTAGGGGCTGTGGGTATAAAAGATCAGCTAAGTGCTTAAATAACCTGTTTAGTGAGAGTAAAATGGAATATCCAAAAATAATAAAACGTCAATGGCTATTAAGGGATAACTTAACGGAGTGCCATAATGACTTATAATTTAAAAAATGCATTACTTAATATAACTAATCATAAAGTTTACAGTTTAAGTGTTGTAGCGACGTTAAGTATTGTTTTAGCTGCATTAATTACTGTATTAACACTTGCCTATATTATGCTGTTAAAACCATTGCCATACCCTGAGCAAATGCGGTTAGTAAAAGCTGAATATGCTCAAATAGACCAAACCGGGGCGCTTAATACCCGCGCTTTTAATTACCCTGCACTGATTGATTTATATAAAAATCATAAATTATTTGAGCAAGCTGCGTTGGTGTATTACGGTGAACAACGCCTTGATGATGTAGCGGGCTTACCCATAGTAAACACCTCATTTGTTACCCCTCAGTGGTTTGAAATGTTTGCAATTAAGCTACATTTAGGACGAGGTTTTACGCAAACCGAAGCTCTTGATAGTTTTAACCCCGTTGCCGTTATAAGTTATCGAACATGGCAAAATGACTTTGCCAGTAAAGAAAACATAATAGGTCAAACACTTAGTGTGGGCGCTCAGCAATTCAAAATTATAGGTGTGGCTGCAGCCAACTTTAAATCGCCTGCACTTATCAAAACAGGGCAGGTCACTGACGTATGGTTGCCGTGGGATTATAATTTAACCTCTGCAGAGGCTAAACCATTTTGGTGGAACCGTTACTCGCGCAGCCATTTTGTGGCTAAATTACCAAGCGATGTAAGCATTGAGCAGGCGAGTAAAAGGTTATCGCAGTATGTGGATGATGTATGGCAACAGCATATTACGACCGAAGCATTCTTTGCAGGTTGGCATATCGAACTTGAGCTAAACACCTTGCAAACAGTAATATTAAAAGAGACACCGCAGAATATTTATTGGCTCATTTTAGCTGTAACGGGGTTGGTTATTATTGCCTGTGTAAACATTAGTAACGTGTTTATTGTAAGAACTGCAGCGCGTAAACACACATTAGCACTGAGTGCGGCGCTGGGCGCAACACGGTTTACTTTGTTTAAACAGTTTTGGCTGGAGATTGCCTTGTTAATAGCCTTAGCAAGTATAATAGGCCTTGCGTTAGCGGCGATTTTTTTAGCAACCTTAAGCGATTTTGCCATGGCAATATTACCGCGCGCCAATGAGCTTTCTATTAATGCAGTATCATTCCTTATCACACTGGTTAGCGGCTTAATATTAACGACGCTGTTCGCTTTTTTATGTACGCGAATAGTAAATTACCAACAACTGATAAGTAGTTTAAAGTCAGCAGGTAAAGGGACGACAGTGCAGGTGGGCAAGCGCGTATGGCAAGGCTTGGTCGCTTTTCAAGTAGCTGTAGCGTGTACATTATTGTTTATTAACTTTTTAGTTTTTAGCGTTAATAAAAGTAATATTGACGAGGCTTTCACACTGCCACTTGAGCAATTAACGAGTTTAAAGGTTAATGTAGCAAGCCATGTAGCGGCTGATAGAGACAAAGCAAATCAGCTATTAGAGCAAGTAGCTAACGAGCTTGCTTTACTGCCAGAGGTTAGGCAAGTAAGTCGTTCATCATCACCTATAAACGATAATTTAATTACTTGGTCATTGGTTGAGGTAGCAAGCAATCAAAACGTATTACCTTATGGTAAATCAGTTGATGAGCAGTATTTTTCATTACTTAAACAACCCGTATTACAAGGACGTGGTTTTACAAACGAGGATACTAAAAGTAATGCGAATGTTATTATTATTAATGATGTACTAGCAGAAAAATTATCAAATGATGGTAATGCATTGGGCATGCATTTGAGTTTTGATATAACTTCAGGGCGCGAAAATGATTTAGTAATAATAGGCATAGTTAAAACAATGCTTATACCGGGGAAAACGTCGCTTGAGCCTAAAGCTTATTTGACTCGTGCTGGTTATAATTCATTTATTATCGAGTTTAAAAATGCTCAGCACTTAACAAAAAATACGCTTAACACCTTATTACAATCTATTGATTCAGGCTTATCAGTTCATCAATTAGCGCCATTAAATGCACAGCGCGATACAGCACTGTTTCGTCAATATGTAGTATCGGCGACAACGCTGATGATCATTGCTGCCACTATTGCCTTAACCAGTATTGGTTTGATAGGTATTATGCGCTACTCAGTGTTATTAAGGCGTGCTGAAATTGGTATTCATTTGTGTGTTGGCGCAAAGCCACTGGCATTGTTTTTGTTAGTATTTAAGCAAAATGGCAGCGCAATCGTAACGGGTATAATACTCAGTATTGCGTTATTGCTGGCTTTACAACAACCACTACAACTGATTGCGGATGGAGTACCGCAAATTATGCAGCTTGGTATGTTATTCATGACTTTATTGTTTGTAATTAGCCTTGGCGCACTGGCGTGTTATTTACCTTTAAGTGCCCAGCTAAAGCGCCCTGCAATTTACGGTGTACAAGGATCACAACAGTAAAGTGTGTAGTTTAGGAGGGACTGATTGAGTAAAAGGCTTAAATCAGCTCCTTCAACTAGCTCTTTTAAAAACACTTTATAAAATTTGGCACGTTGAAAAGTTAATAATAATTATAAATATGGTACGGACTGAATGTTATTATCTGCAATCTATACAACTAAAAATGCTACAACAGGGATTTCAGTCAATGATTGCAAAGTTAGATAATGCAAATGAGGCAGTCGCAAAGCAAATTTACACCACCTTTCAACGCTCTTATAAAATAGAAGCTGAATTAATAGGTACGCAGAATTTTCCGCCTTTATCGCGCACTGTTAATGATATACACAATTCGCAAACGCTTTTTTATGGATTTTATGACGATACTCAGCTTGCAGGGGTTATTGAACTGGTAATTATCAATGAGCGATTAGAAATTAATAGCTTAACGGTTGACCCAAAGCATTTTAGAAAAGGCATCGCCGATAAGTTAATCCGCTATGCGTTAACTAACTTTATTGAAACAGCATCAACAGCGATAGTTGAAACCGCAGTAGTTAACGAGCCCGCTATTAAGTTATATAAAAAGCATGACTTTGTTGAGTTTAAAAGATGGACGCCCGATCACGGTATTGAAAAGCTGGCCATGATTCGAACTGGCATTGTTTGATTCAAAAGCCACAGTGTAAAAAACGTTGTAAATTCAATTTCTTTTCAATTATTAGTTTAACTAGCAAATACTTATCGAAAGGTAACCAACGGTTGTTATTTTGTTATGCCAATCACTTAAGTTTATTTTAAGTTTTACTGTTTACGCTTAACCAAACATATTTAAACATGATTTTTGAAATACAAATTTTATGTTTTAGATCACTAAATACTTAGTAACGATAGGTTACTGTATGTGGAGTATTTAATACGTACAAGGGTAGAGGTTACCTCTTCAAGCTCTCAAAACATAAGAGGTAGGTTGATGAGTAGCCATGTAACACCGATCGACTTAAATATTTAACCATTCTAGCGAGCTAAATAAAGCGCTAACTGCGTTATAATTTTTCAAGTAGAACAACTACATGTCAAAATTTATGCCTTGTTATTACTGTATTTATCTGTCGCTATAAATGGTCAGTAACTTAACACGATTGGTATAATTTCATTTTTCGAGAGGCATTATGAATTTAAAAAACACGACAACTCATTACAATACGCTCTCCATTGCTTTGCATTGGCTTATGTTCATATTGATTGTAGCTGTTTACGCAAGCATTGAACTGCGCGAATTATTCGACAAAGGGACTACAACCCGAGATGCCTTTAAAATGTGGCATTTTATGCTTGGTTTATCGGTTTTAGCTTTAGTAAGCGTTAGGCTAATTGCTCGCGTAGTGGGTGGCTCGGCTCCTGATATAAAACCAGAACCAGCTAAGTGGCAAAATAACCTCGCCAAACTAGTGCATGTTATTTTGTATGGTTTCATGTTTGCTATGCCTATTGCTGGATGGTTAATTTTGAGCACGGCAGGCAAACCAATTCCGTTTTTTGGTCTAGAGCTGCCGCCATTGGCCAGTAAAGATTTAGACTTGGCTAAAACCATCAAAGAGCTGCATGAAACCGCAGGGGAAGTTGGTTATTACTTGATTGGATTACATGCAGCCGCCGCCTTATTCCACCATTATGTTTTATCTGATAATACGGTTGCAAGAATGCGTTTGCCGAAAAAATAACAGCGAATAAAAATTTAAAAAAGGGAGATTCAGTCTCCCTTTTTTAATTTTGCTACTTTCTGTTTGACTTAACGCTATTGCCACTTTGACGAAGTTCGGCTAAGAGTGATAGCCAGACATTGAAATTGACTAAATATAATAGCTAATTAAGTGCTCAAACTGTTGTTTGCGCACATATTCAAGGATATGAGCGGCGCGCGTATATTGTTTCATTTAGCTTTGCTTAAAGATAATAGAAAACTTAGTGATAGTAATACCTTAGCTAATTTGTTAAAACTGTGTAATGTATTAATGTGAGTGTGGTCGGAGTAGAAAGATCCGCCCTTCGCGCACTATAAAATTGTTAGGGCTGCAAGGAGGGTTTTGTGGATTATTTGATACCAAAAGATTTGCCTTATGAATTCTTGAATTCACTTGGTATATCAACGGTTGAGCGAGTTTCTATTGAGCCGTTCAGTGGTAGTAAGAAGGTTGAGTGCTACAACAACGTTCTAAAATTCTTAGAGACAAACAGCGGTGATATCCAATTTGGTTGGTCATTTTCTCAACTTGGGAAGATAGTCCTTAAACTTACGGGTCATGTTGTCATAAAGCTTCCTGATGGCTCATTCAAGTGTGTTACTCCTTCTGAACATGAAGTTTCTGAAATTTACTTTTACCCCGACAACTCCATTATTACTTCGGTTAATGAGTCGAGGCTTCCGGCGAAAGTATTTGCGCTCGTGGAAAATGAAACAGTGAGTCGTTTCGTTAAACTTGAAAACCTTCAAAATAAAATGAGGCTAGAAGGTAATGAGCTTGCTATTAAGCTAATCATGCATGAAAAATACCTTCTTTCAAGTAAGCTCATCGAGACTTTCAATGCCTATAACGAGTAGTGAAGCCCTAACAAACGCATTAACAGGGACAAAAAATTGTTGGTTTTTTGCTCCTTCGTCGCTAATTATAGCCAACAATTTTTAGCCCACTATGCGGACGTTGGCACGATAGCCTTAGAGTTTCGATATGAATATAGAAGTCACATTGATAATTGGACTTGTAGTCGTTATTGCTTTCTTTTTTCTTATTCAGAGGAAAGAAAACAAACCTGATCAGCTACAGGCTAGCAATTGTGAATCAAGTGAAACTCGTTCTCCGAAAAAATATGAGAAGGTCTCATATTCAAAGGAGCATCGTGCATTAATTAATAAGCCGTATAGCATGCAATGTAAAACAGAGGTGTTTACACTTGCCGAGCTTGAAATTATTAATAAATATGGAGCATGGTTAAGCGCTCTTGCGTCAAATCAGATTAATCCTGAAACCAAAGGTCAAAAGCTATTTGTAGAAGAGTGTCAGCGCTTCAGAGCACTTAATTTGAAGGAAATGCTTTCTTATTTTAGCAATCGTGATAAGGGTGGTTCAATTCAATCTGTATGGTTTAAGTATCTTTGTCGTTTAAAATTTGAAAGAGACAATCCAAGTATTATCAACGATAAAATAAAAGTTGATTGGGGTTGGCAAGGGCCACCAATAGAGTCAGGTGAATATGTTTTCTTTTCCAGATAGAGCATATAACACATATGAGCCTTAACTCTGTCAATAGGCACTAGTATTCTTTCTGACCGTTTTTATAAATGGACGGTCAATTTTAAATCAATAAACAAATTCGTTTACTTCGTCTGTCGATATGGCTGTTAAGCAAGTTGCTTACGGCAAACACATATAGGCGTGTTACGCAGTAATAGATTATTGCGATCTCATCGCAGCCAGGTTTTTCCCATATCCTTTTGGGGTCGCTGGGGCACTACGACCAAATGGATTTAGAAGGTAGAGCGAAGCAGTATGCCAGAGCCGAGACATTCATCGGTTAACTTCATCATGGCACTACTCAAGAGGGCTGGTTTCCTCAATCGAATATGTCAGTCTAGTTTAGTTTAATTTTAATCTACATGCTCGTTAGGCGTGTTTCCTAAATTGCTTACTCAGTGCTACTATAGTGATACATTTTTGTGGAGGTTATTATGAGAGTAGAGTTAGTAACAACATTGAAACGCCAAGCGACGAAAATATTATCTGAACTGCATTTAACTAAAGAGCCCGTATTAATCACCGAACATGGGCAACCGTCAGCGTATCTTGTTGATGTTGATGACTTCGAATTCATGCAAAAACGTATGCAAATCCTTGAGGCGTTAGCTAAAGGCGAGCAGGCAATAAGTAGAGGAGAAACTATGTCTAATATTGAAGCTAAAGAGAAAATGAATAAATGGCTGAAATAATCTGGACAAATCCTGCTCTGGAAGATCTAAACGATATCGCTGAATATATTGCATTGAGTAACTTGCTGTCAGCTAAAAAGTTGGTGGCGAAAATTTTTGCTAAAGTTGAACGCCTTGAAGAGTTCCCTGAATCAGGGAAAACACCGATTGAACTATCAAATCTGAATTACCGTGAAGTGATAGTTAATCCTTGTCGTATATTTTACAAAATAGACAATGATAAGATTTTTATTTTACACATAATGAGACAAGAGCGTGATTTACGTAAGTTCTTGTTGCAAATGTAGCTTACACTAATCGGGTAGCCTGAGCTCTTTCAACATCACCCATATGCGCTTATTATTTACAGTAAGTGCAGTGGGCGGTTCATATCCTGTAATCAAGATGTACTGATAAGGCTAGGCACTTACCGCCTAAAATAAGACACTCAAACACTTGTCAGACCTTCCAAAACGCCAATTAAAACAGCAGCAAATCGTCTTTTATATTTTACGTGAAAGCCAGTTGTCGATTGAATCAAAATAGCAACTGGGCTATGGTTAATGCATCAATAAAAATAAATTAAAAACGAGTTATTCTACAGCCTCGTTAGAGTTTTCTGTATGTCTCTTGTAAACGGAATTCCAATTTCAGAACTACTAAAGGTTCTTAATCTTATCTTTGAAGATGATGTTCTTATTTACGAAGCTTATTCAGATTTCGATAAAGAAATACAAATTTTTTCTAATCGGAAGGATTTGAATGAATATGCTAATTTCAAACTATCTGAGAATGACTTTAGGTGTAAAGATATCAACTTGACTCTCCACTACTCTGACACTGGTGGGGAGGTTTACATTGAGAAACATGATTTGGTTCCAGATAAGTGTGATGGTGCTACCTATAGATATACAGCAGATGGCTGGGGCACAATCAATTTCAATATTTTTATTGAAGGAGATTACTTCGTGTTGTTTTCGCTTCATGCAAGAGATAAAAAGGAAGCAAAAGAGTGGCAGGATACTTATCCAGAGTTTGGGTCTTTTTTAGTTTGGGAATGGAAAAATGTCAGTAAGCATTTAAAAAGACTAGAGACGTCATACAGTGCAATTCATAATAAGTTGGCAAAAAAACTCTAACAAGTCGATTATGTTCGCCCAACAATTTGGGCTGAGACTGCAAACCCGCGCGCCATATCGAAGAAAAACAGCATCAGGTCTTACATCTTGCATTTTATTATAAAAGTCAAAAAGAAAGACCTGCCGACGGAACCATGCGAAGGTTATAGTCTCTGAAAAGGCAAAAGCTATCCCAACTTGTCAGCTAGTGATTCAAATTACTCATGCTCTAAATATCAACCGTGGGAAGCTGAAGCGTTTGAACTAGAAGATAGAGTAAGAGAAGCTTTATATAACAGGATCCCAGAATTAAAATGCTAATAACAAGCAATTAGGATCGGCAACGTCCGTTCATGACACTCTGTCGCCATAATAATTCTTACAGGTCAAAAGACTGCTATTTTAATTTAAGTCGATTTAGCTACGGCTAACTTAACCAATTGTAGTTATATTAAAAAAACATGCTTGACTTAAATTAACGGCACTTTTATTTTTTCGTTGCTCGTTGCTCGTTGCTCGTTGCTCTAGCAGCTTTTTATTTATTCGGGTATCATTTGCGCAACTTTGATTATCAGTTGCTATTTATGACCACGTTAAGTGCCAAGGAAAATATTCAAGCCATTGTTAAGGCGATTAAAGCTGAAGAAGCTAAGCTTCGTCAAAAGCACCCGTTATTAGCCCATCAGAATACTATCGGGATGGCTATTTTATTATTATCACTCAGTGCGTTAATTGGGGTTGGTGCACTTTATTACTTCGCTATTATCCCTGCGTGGCTGTGTATTATTTTAGCAGCCATTGCAGCGTCAATTTCCCACGAGCTTGAACACGACCTGATCCATAAACAGTACTTTAGTAACCAGCCTTTTCTACATAACTTTATGATGCTAACAGTGTGGCTAATGCGCCCAAATACTATTAGCCCATGGTATCGCCGTAAAATGCATTTACATCATCATAAAGTGTCGGGTACTGAGCAAGACTTAGAAGAGCGCTTAGTGGGTAATGGCATTAAAAAGCCATTGTTACGGGCGTTGGTAATTGTTGATGGCTTACTCGGCTTGTTAATTAACGCTAAACGTTTTAGTAAAGAAATCAAAGGGTTTAGCTTTTTTAAGGTATTTAACGCAGGGTTTCCGGTTACCACAGCGTACTTTGCTATTTTATACAGCGTAATTGTGTTCCATTTAGTTGATTTATTTACCCCACTTGCGGCTAATTCGCCGGCGTTGTTGCTGGACACTATGGCGGTGTTTGAGTTTTTAATGGTGGTGTTGATTGTGCCTAATATTGTACGTTCAAGCTCATTAAATTTTGTGACTTCATCAATGCATTACTATGGCGGCGTTAATAACATGCTGGAGCAAACGCATGTTATAACGAGTCGCTTGTTTGCACCGTTTAACTTGTTTTGTTTTAACTTTGGCCATACCCATACAATTCATCACTTTGTGCCGAATCAACCGTTTTATTTACGCCAAATGATCAGCAAGAAAGTGCTTGAGGTAATGAAAAAACACGGTGTTCGCTTTAACGATTTTGCTAGTATCAAACAAGCAAATCGCTATCAAGCTTCTTAATATCAAGATACCAATTACTAATTGACCTCAAGTTAAGTTAAGGTTTTAAAGTCGTTATCTAACTCAATATTTAGGTAACGACTATGAACCTTAATCAAATCACTTTACCCGTCTGTGACATCGAAAAAGCAAATCAATTTTACCTGGCCATGGGCTTTACACAAATTGTAAAAATGGATCATTATTCACGCTTTGAGTGCCCTAATAAAGCTACATTTTCTTTATTATTAACCGATGATGTGTTTAGTAATGGCGCGGTTATATATTTTGAAAGCGCAGAACTAGAAAAGTGGGTCGCCTCCTTAAAAGCTAAGGGCTTTGAGTTTGAATCAGTGATCACCGAGCAGCGTTATTTATGGCGAGAAGCTGTGTTAAAAGACCCATCAGACAATAAAATTAAACTTTATTGGGCGGGGTGTAATCGGCTGAATCCACCATGGCGAGTTGAAATTACAGATTGATCGTATTCTTGCTATGTCGGGTATAAAGATATTTTGTAAAAGAGTCTGTTATGTTTGATAGTAGCCAAGTGTCTAGAATTATCGAGATGGCATGGGAAGATCGCACGCCATTTGAAGCCATTGAAAACCTTTATGGTTTAAATCATTCCCAGTTAGTTAGTTTTATGCGCGACAATATCTCATCGGGTTCGTTTAAAGTCTGGCGCAAGCGCCATGCTGGCCGTACAACAAAACATTTAAAATTACGCAATCCCGCTATTATGCGCAGCCACTGTAAAACCCAGTATAAAAACCGTTAATGACCTAAACGTTTGTTGAAAATACAAGGGAAGTTGGCGTAAAGTGATACCACTTTAGTTAGTTAAAATTCTATGTAGGGATCTTAAATGCAAATTACCGGACGTTGTCATTGTGGTGAGGTTACTTACCATGCTGAAGTTGATGAAAATAAAGTAATAAATTGTCATTGTACTGATTGCCAAATTATCGCAAGTTCCCCATTTCGAACTGTGGTTATATCACATCCTAACGCGGTTACGTTTACTGCAGCTGCGCCGAAAGAATATATAAAAACAGCCGAAAGTGGTAATAAGCGTGCACAGGGATTTTGTGGCAATTGCGGCACCTCTTTGTATGCAACGTCAGTCGGTGATGGCGATAAAATTTATGGCCTACGTATTGGGGCTATTGAGCAGCGTGAGCAACTTATTCCTAAAGCACAAATTTGGTGTCGTTCAAGCCCATCTTGGTTAAAAGAGCTAAACACTATAACTGGCTTTGATACTGTGCCTTAAGCGTCTAATTTCGTAATGTATATTACTACTATGCGCGCTCTAACAATTTTGCAAAAGATAAATTAGCGCGCATTGCTACGTTTATATCTGCTTTAATAGCCAGTGAATTGATCACGGCATTTATGTGTGCTGCTTCAAATTGCGAATCAAGACATGTAACTAAATGGGCTTGAAGCAGAGCTTGAAAATTATCTTCCACTGCCAATGCCCCCAGCTTTATTGCCAAGTAACAGTGATGAGAAAGCCTGCTTTGGGCGCTGTTTATTTTAGTCGTGGATAGGTGTTCAATTTCTTGCTCAACCAATGCTGTACGATTTGGCTGTCTTTGCAAACATATTTGTTTTAGCACGTTTAGGCTATTTAACGCCCGAGGGGCACCAATGTAGGTAACCATATAAGAAAATGCACTATTAAGCTCATCAATGGTATGTCCTTTATCTAAGGCTTCGTTCAACAAGTTTTTTAGACGATATAACTCCCCCATTGCTGCAAGTGCGGCAATAGCTGCAACAAACGGGTATTTTGTGTGGTTATTTACTTTAAGCATAATGTCTCTTTAAAAATTAAATTGTTAAAAAGCAAAAATATCGCAGTAGGTAAGCTTTACCTTAGGCTGCTTAATTTGCTGTTTAAAATAGTGCGTAGAGAAGTGAATTATTTGGGTTTTTATAGTGATAACCTGTCAGCGCATTAATATGCCTGAGCGAATATTTATTATTACTGATAATGGCTAAATGTGTTTGTTAAAACCAATGTGTTTTTTGCCTAAAACAACAGATAGTGATTGTTTTTAATATTTATGAGTGTGCTTAGTGCTAAGCTTTGATTAAAGTATGATGAGATCAAATTAAAACGCGATGACTAGTAAACAGACCTTAACCGAATCCGTGTTAGCAATTGCTACACACGATGGTATTTTTAACACTCAGATAGATGCGCTTAAATTAGTACGTCGCAGCAATGTGTCTGAGCCTATGCCATGTGTTTATGGGCTTGGTTTAGGCATAACTGTGCAAGGTGGCAAGCGTGTTACCTTGGGCGAAGATATTTATGATTATGCAGAAGGACAAACATTAGTTGCCTCTGTTGATGTGCCAGTTGTAAGCCATATTACTTCAGCGTCTATACAACGCCCTTTTTTAGGGTTGCACTTATGTATCGACAGTAAAGTTTTAGGTCAAGCAGTTGCTAATATGGATTTTTCATCTCAAGATTGTGTAGCTCGTCAATGCGCTATGTCGGTAGTCGATGCTGATGAGGGCCTTTTAGATGCTATAAATAGGCTGATTAAATTATTAAACGAGCCTAAGCTGCTTTTGCAACTAGCCCCTTTAATCCAAGAGGAGATTGTTTTTCGGTTATTACAAAGCCCACATAGTTATCAATTAAGGCAAATAGTAACCGCAGGATCCGCTAGTCAAAAAATAGCTAAAATTTTATATTGGTTAAAACAAAATTATAAAGATGATTTTTCGATAGTTGACTTAGCTGCTGAGGCGCATATGAGTGAATCAACGTTTCGCCAGCACTTTCGAGAAGTGACTAAACTCAGCCCTTTGCAATATATCAAGAATTTACGTTTACAAGAGGCGAGGCAATTAATGCTGAATCAGCGCCTTGATGCGAATACGGCTGCTTTGCAAGTGGGCTATGAAAGCGCCTCACAATTTAGCCGAGAGTACACCCGATTTTTCGGTCGTCCTCCTCTTAAAGATATAAATGCATTGCGTTTAAGCAATGCATTTATTTAGGCATGTAGTTAGGTATTGCTGTCACTTCTCATGGTGATATTACGTCCACCTAAATAACCAAATACGGCGCACAATGCACTCGCAAAAGCACATAACCATAAGGTGGTTGTCCAATTGCCAAAGTAGCTATGTAATGAGCCTGCGATAATCGGCCCAGAGGCGGCAAGTAAATAGCCCAAGCACTGTGCCATGCCTGAAAGTGATGTAGCCTGACGGGTGTCATGAGTACGTAAGCTAATAAACGATAAACCTAAAATAAAGCAGGCGCCTGAGCAAAATCCTAAGGTGACTGCCCACAAAGAGGCAAACTCAGGTAAATAGAGCAGCCCAAGTGAGCATGTTGCGGCTATTAGTGCTAACAAGCTGGTTAAAATACGTTGATCTTTAAGCTTTGCCAGCAGTGGTATTAAGATAATGCCAGGCACTGCAGACGCTACTTGAAAGGCACCTTGTAGCGCACCCGCATGCTGAGCTGTATGGCCACCTTCAAGCAAAATGCTCGGCAACCAACTAATCATAATATAGGTAAAAAATGAATTTAATCCCAGCAGTAAGGTAATCTGCCACGCAAGCGCCTCGTGCCATACTTTGTTGGTGTTGACACTCGCCAGTAGATCTTTTGTTGGCTTAGTATGAAGTTTTAACTGTGGTAGCCAAATAACAATACTCACTAGGGTAAGTAAGCCATAACAAGCAAGGGCTAATTGCCAGCCGATACTTTTATATTCAGCCAGCGGAATAATAAGCGCGGCATAACTACCACCAAAAATTCCCATTGCTAGTACGTAAGTAGAGGTCATCACTGCCACTTTATGTGGGAAGTCGCGTTTAATTAAGCTCGGTAACAGTACGTTACCAATTGCGATACCGATGCCAATGACTGCTGTACCTAAGTAAAGCATTGGCATAGAGTCAATTAGCCGCGAAGCCAAGCCCAAACCAATCAGAATAAGCGCAATAAACAGTGATATTTCTAAGCCTTGTTTTTTAGCAAGACTTGCCGCCATCGGGCTGGCTAAAGCAAAGGCAATTAACGGCAGTGTTGTGAGCATACCGGCTTGCGAAGGGCTTAAGTTAAAGGTCAAAATTATTTGCTCAAGCACAGGAGCAAGCCCTGTAACGGGGGCGCGTAAGTTAGCGGCAATAAAAATAATGCCTAAAATTAAAATCGCAGTGGAAAATAAAGTCCGTTTAATTGGAGTTGAATACAAAACTAAAGTCACCAAGTAGATGGCAGGTAGCGTAATTATACCCCAACGCAACTGACGTTGATATTAAATTGCCAGCTGATTACTCTTTAAATTTGAATAACTTATTCTTAACAATTCCTTGTTCAGCAGGGTATTTTAAAAATAATTAACCCCACTTTTTATAGTCATCCGTTAATAACCTTACTAATTACGAATTTAATAGATAACAAGGTGACTTTATGAATAACAAGATTACTAATGCCCAGCAGGTTAATTTACGTTTAACTATGTTGAGCCTTGCGGTGATAGTTAGCTTAACTGGCTGTGAGCAAAGTGCGCCACATGAGGTTGATAAACAACAAAGCCAAGTAAACAACGCGGCGCCAATTAATCAAACCGATGAGCAGCAATTGGAGCTGCAAGCTCAAAAAATACAGATGCAACATGCCGTAAGATATACGGCAATGCCACAAGGAATGATGCATGAAAGCGTTGCTATGCCGCGCTCTGAATTACAGCTACAGCCGATGCCACGGACTCCAATTGATGATGTAGTCGTAGTGTCAGAGCAAGATCGTGAAAATTATTTAAAATCCCAGCAAAACCCAGTAAAACAAGTTGGTACTGAACCGGTTTCAACCTTTTCAATTGATGTTGATACGGGCAGTTACAGCAATACTCGGCGTATGCTCAATATGGGGAAATTACCACCTAATGACGCAGTGCGTGAAGAAGCTTTTATTAATTATTTTGACTACGATTACAGTGCACCCAATAGCATAGCTACACCTTTTAATGTTCATACCGAGATGGCAACAGCTCCTTGGAATGAGCATCGGCAACTGTTAAAAATTGGCATTAAAGGTTTTGAGATTGAAAAAGCCGATTTAAAGGCAGCGAATTTAGTGTTTTTACTGGATGTATCTGGCTCTATGAATGCACCAAATAAGTTACCCTTATTAAAAACCAGTTTAACCATGTTAACTAAACAATTAGATGAAAATGATTCAGTTGCCATTGTCGTGTATGCCGGTGCCGCAGGCGTGGTTTTGCCAGCAACGAAAGGCAATGATCAACAAACTATCAGCGCCGCGTTAGATAAACTGGCAGCAGGCGGCTCAACTAATGGCGAGCAAGGTATTGAACTGGCTTATCAAATTGCGGCCGAAAATTTTAAAAAAGGAGGTATTAATCGGGTGATTCTAGCCACTGATGGCGACTTTAATGTGGGCACCCAATCAATCGATAAACTCACAGAGCTGGTGGCATCTAAGCGCAAGACGGGGATTGCCTTAACTACTTTGGGATTTGGCCAAGGTAATTATAATGATGGCCTAATGGAGCAACTGGCGAATATAGGTAACGGCCAGCATGCTTACATAGATAACATAAACGAAGCACGCAAAGTACTGGTCGATGAACTCAGCAGTACCATGCAAATTATTGCCAAAGACGTAAAAGTTCAAGTGGAATTCAATCCACAGCAGGTGGCTGAATATCGTTTAATTGGTTATCAAAATCGCGTACTCGCTAATGAAGATTTTAATAACGATAAGGTCGATGCCGCAGAGTTAGGGGTAGGGCATAGCGTGACTGCGCTGTATGAAATAACCTTAGCCAACTCAGATCGTAAACAAATTGATGAGCTGCGTTACCAATCTAAAGAAGACAAAAAACTGGCTACCAGCAATGAACTCGCCTTTGTAAAAGTGCGTTATAAACAGCCTGACGCTGAGCAAAGTAAGTTGATCACTCAAGCTGTTGCAACACCTAAAGGTGAGCTGCCTTTATCGCAAGCCAGCCAAGACTTTAAATTTGCCGCCGCAGTGGCTGGTTTTGCGCAGTTATTAAAAGGTGCAAAATATATCGGAGACTGGCAGTATGAAGATTGCGCTAAATTGGCAACCGCTAACAAAGGCATAGACACATTTGGCTATCGTAGTGAGTTTGTGCAACTCGTTAATAATGCTGCGGCACTGTGATACCAATCAACTTAAATATTTAGTCATTCTAGCGCGCTAAATAAAGCGCTAACTGTGTTATAAATTTCTCAAATAGAACAACTATATGTCAAAGTTTATGCCTTGTTATCACTCTATTTATATGTCGCTATAAATGACTAATAACTTAACACGATTGGTATGATTTAAGTAAAGGATGTTATGACAGAACTAGCTGATGAGCAATTAATGTTGAGTTATGGACAAGGTGATGTACAGGCTTTTACCCAGCTGTACCTACGCCATAAAAATAGCTTATATCGTTATTTTTTACGCCAGTGCGCAAACCCGCAAGTGGCTGAAGAGCTTTATCAAGAAGTCTGGAATAAGCTGATAAAAGCGCGCTCACAGTATCAAGTGAGCGCTAAGTTTACCACTTGGTTGTATCGTATTGCGCACAATGAATTGATTGATCATTACCGCCGCACTGGTACGCAAAACAAATGGCTAGACGGTGATAATCAAGACATTGAAATTGCCGAATTTGCTGATCATAACAGTCGACCAGATGCTGAAAAGCTCGAGCAGGCTCAGCAAGCAGCGCAGTTAAAAGTGTGCCTAGCGCAATTGCCACGTGAGCAAAAAGAGGCGTTTGTACTTAAACACGAAGCTGATTTTACCCTCAAAGAAATTGCCGAATTAGTGGTGGAAACAACTGAAAATATCAAAAGCCGCATTCGTTACGCGCAAGCCAAGCTAAAGCAATGTATCAAGTATAAAATGGAGACTAACAATGAGCGATAAGTTAACCGATCATGATATTGCTTCACTTTATAAACGTGGTGCAACGGAGCAACCAAGCTTACAACTTGATGAGCAAATATTACAACATGCAGCTGATGAGGTTGCAGATAATAACGTAACCCCGATTCACAAACCTAAGCGCTTTTATCAAACTTGGTATGGACAATTATCGACTGCGGCATCACTGGTGTTAGTCGCGGTTTTATATATGCAAAATACTACTCAGTATCTTAAGCCGTCAGAGGCAATGAATGAGCTACAAATTTTAGCCGATGAACAGACTGCTTTAGCACCTGCAGCCTCGCCTGAAATGATGCAAAACGAAGTGCTAAAACAAAAGCAGCTAGAGCAATTAAAGCAAACTCAAAGGCTTCAACGCAGTACACAATCTTACATGGCAGGACGGCAATTTGAGCCGCAAATCATGACCGCTAAAAGCGAAGTCTTATTAGAGCTTGAAGTGATCACCGCAGAGGTAGCTAATAAATTTAAGCATATAGATAAACTACTTACTGATGGCGAAACAATCGCCGCTAAAGCTCAGCTGGCTGAGTTATTAGTAGCGCACCCAGAACTCAAGGTGCACTTAACTGAGCAATATAAACAGTTATTACAGTAAAAGGTAATCTAGTTATGTTCGCTATATAGCTATATTTTTTGTTTTATACTACCATGTTCGCTATATGGCGATTTTTGGTGGCTGCGATGAATAGAATAGAAATAGGAAAAGCGCTTGCTCAGGCGCGAAAAGAAAAACAACTAACACAACGAGAAGTGCAAAAATTGACGAACATTAATAAAAGCACACTATCTGAAATTGAAAACGGTAAATTTACAGGATCATTGGATATCCTTGAGCGTTATGCTCATTATTTAGATTATGAGTTAGCAGTAGTACCTAGGGCTTCGTCTAAATCACGGTTACCTCGTTGGGATGAAGTAAACGAGCTTTTTAGTGAGGATAGCTAGTGATGGCTTTTAACCTACCTGAAAAAGTACAAAAGTTAACAGTGTGCATAGATGACAAAGAGCTGGGCGTGCTAACTCATGATGCAATACACGATTATAAGCAAACGCAAAATGAGTTTAATCTATCATTAACTATGACTGAAAAAGGCATGGATGATAGTTACCGTTCTGGCGCATTACACCCTATTTTTGCGCAAAATTTGCCTGAAGGGCATAACCGTAGATACATTGCACAAAGGCTTGCTCGTTACGCCAAAGTTAACGACATGTACTTATTAGCTTTGCAAGGAAGTGATGGTATTGGCATGTTATCTTACCAAGGTGACTTTAAATTACCGCAAGTTGATAGCGTGTCACTTAACGATATTCTTACGTACTCGCATGCACAGCCTTTATTTCCGCAGTTATTAGAAAAATACTATCTCAGGAATACCTTGTCAGGAATGCAACCCAAAGTAAGTATTCCAAGTGTTGAGCGAACAGTTCATCAAAAAGATCTGATCGTAAAATCATTTGATGAAGAGTTTGAGCTGCTTACTGTTAATGAATATGTGTGCATGCAAGCAGCTAAATATTGCGGTCTAGCACCGCCAAATACGTATTTATCTGATAACCTTGAAACATTTGTGATTGAACGCTTTGATCGTGGTGAAAGTGGCACTCAGTTGCTAGGTTATGAAGACTTTACAACTTTGATGAAGCGCTCTTCAGATCCCGATGAAAAATATCGAGGAAGTTACGAAACCTTACTGAAAGCAACCTATTTGTACACGAATAATATGCTCGAAGTTGAAAAAATGTATAAGTACATCGTTTTCAGTTGTTTAATTGGTAACGGTGACGCCCATCTTAAAAATTTTGCGCTGCAGTACACACCAGATATGAGCAATATTATTGTTTCTCCACCTTTTGATATTACTCATACATTAATTTATCCAACCATCAATAATAAAATGGCACTTAATATTTGTAAGAGCAAAGAGTTTCCAGACTGTGAGCACTTAATTAAGCTGGCTAATCAAGGTCATATCGTAATTAGGAATGCGCAAGAGATTGTTGAATCGTTAGCTCAAGGGGTTATAGAGTATGTTTCAAGGTCACAAGAAGTCTTGCTCTTAAGTGGTTTAAAAGAGTCGATTTTAGCTGGAGTTGATAAAGTGATGACTGCAACTTACAACTCAAAATCATATCGCCATGATAAAAAGAAAAAGTTTGAGTAATAGCAGAAATCACTTAATTCAATATTTACCAAGAATAACTTGCTGAGAACATTATATTACGCCCTCGCCCAGGAAAATAACGGTCGCCAGTAAAGCTGGTGTAGTCGGCACGCTCTGCATAGGCGGTATCAAATAGATTGTTAATGCGCGCGGTTAGTTTCAATTGTTTAGTCAGTTGCCATGCAGCGCGTAAATTTAGTAAGTCATGGCCTGCGTAACTGTGTTGGTTTTCAGGATCGGTGAAATAGTCACTGACATGATGCCACTCAATAGCAATTAAGGTGTTATTGGTGACTTGCCAGTTAGCTTGTAGGTTGGCGATATTACGCGGTGCTGTGTCTATGTCGTTACCGTTAATGTTTACTCCAGATAAAACTTGGTTATAGTCGTAGGTGTGCACCGCATGGCTTGCTGCTAGGGCAAGTTGAATCGACTGAGTAAGTTGATAATCAAGCTCAAGTTCAATACCTCGGTGCTGAGTTTGGCCATCATTAATGGTAAAAAAGTCACTGTCGCGAAAGATCACGTTTTGTTTATTCATCGCATACGCAGAGACCACATAGTGCAGTTGTTGGTATTGCCCTTTGAGGCCCACTTCTAGATTGTCTGCTGTTTCAGATTCGAGATCAGCCACTTGTTGTTCGCGCTGTAGCTGATAAAGTTCAGCCGCTTGCGGCGCACGGTAACCGCGAGATAGGTTTGCATATAAATAATTATCAGCACTTAATTGATAACTCAGGCCAAGTTTAGGTGATGTATTGGTAAAGGTATTCTTACTACTTGGCGGGCGCGAGTAACGACAACCGCCAAATCCACATTCGCTGCCATTCTCGTCAGTGCGACCAGCCAGCATATTATTGGTGTAGTGGTAATCAAGCTGCTCAAAGCGTGCGCCTAAACTGATAGCGAGTTGCTGCCATTGCCAATCAAGGCTAATAAAAGGCGCGATAAGCGTACTATTTACATCGTAATCGTAATGCTTACCTTGTGGCACAGTTGCTACTAAAAATGCTGAACCTTGAGTTGGCTCGTCTTGATATTGCAAAAAATCTGCACGGGTGTATTCGCTGTCTAGCCCTAAATTAACAGTTAATTCGTTTGAATACGCATGCTGCCAAAGTGATTGCACGCCAACGCCATTTTGGCTGTTTTCTTCAAGCGGTGTGCCCGGTAAAAAATGCTTAAAGAAGGTCATACTTTGATTGCGCACATACGGGGTAATGGTTAGCGTATCTTTTGCTGTTTGCCATTGTGTTTTTGACCAAAGCCGAAATGAGCGGGCTTTTCTAAATGCATCAGGATCAAAGTTTTGCTGGGCTATTTCATCGTTTTTATAGCTTTCAAAGCCTTCAATAAATCCGGCAGTTTTTTGATCTAAGTGGGTATAGCTCAATCCTGTTGTGACGGATAGATCATCACTTGTATAGCGATGGCGCAGATTGAGCTTTTCTTGGTCTACGCTTTCATCATCACGGTATCCGGTATCGCGAGTGATACTGGCATTGATACCAAATCCTTGATTGCCTAAATCTTTTCCGCTGCGCAGTTTGAATCGGTTGTAACCGTAAGAGCCTAAATCAACGCCGAGCAAATGTTCATCAGAAGTGGTATCAGGGGTGATCACATTAATTACGCCATGCACAGCATTTGAGCCGTAAAGGGCAGAGCCTGGGCCTTTTAAAACTTCAATACGCTGCGCCATTTCGGTGTGCGCTTCAAACAATTCGTTAATATTGCAAAAGCCTGCCGCACGCAGGGGGATGCCATCTTCGGCTGTTAAAATACCGCCACAGGCGCCAGCGCCAGAAAGCACCGGAGAGCGCAGTGCGGGCAAATATTCTTGACCGTTACCATGTTGCACATTGGCACCTGCAACTTGCTTTAACACTTGCTCGATATGGGTCGGTGCGATTAAATCTAACTGTGCTTTAGTGATGCTGCTTATTACTAAAGGAAGAGGATCGGCGCGTACCTCAGCACGAGATGCTGTAGTGGTAATGCGTTCAATGTCGTTTTGCGCGGCGAAAGAATTAAAGGCTGTAGGTGTGATCAGCGCCAGAGATAATAATCGAGAAAGCATGAAAGCCCTTTATCTAAGATATTTCAAAAGGGCAGGATATAACCTTTTTTAGGAATTCTAAAGCTTTAGCGATAAACGCTTGTTAGTTTAATGTAGAGCTGTTTAGTTATTTGCTCGTGTTGTTTTAAAATTAACATAGCAGTTAGTAACATTAATAAGAAATATAAACTGCCACCACTGCTGCCGTCTTTATGATTAACATTGGCTATTTTGTCTTCTTTGACACGGGTTTTAAATGAACCAAGTTCAGCATCTAAGTTTGTGATCATGTCATCAACAGCTAAGCTAAAGCTGCCTTGCGACTGCTCGTTTAAGGTTTCATCAATACCGATGGCTGTACTGCGTTGCTCTACTTTGTTAATTCCCGGAGCTCGAAACAGCATTTTTCTACTTTTCACATCGAAAACAGCTGTATCAACAAAAGTTTGTACGGTGTTTTCGTTGCCAGGAATAACGTATAACCCCACAATTGTTAAATATAAGAATGCAGCATTATTTTCGAGAGTTTGTGATACTTGGTCATATGATACCAGCGCAATAATATCAACGTCATATAATCTAGATACTTGCTCAAGAGTGGTAAATCCTTGACCTCCTTTTAAATAACTACTAGGAATAACTTCAATACGGTCAATGTAGTCATATTGCATAAACTGTTTTTTTACTTTCTCAAGCAAGGCGATTTCGTCGTTACTGCGAATGCCAGAGTCATATTGGTTAGGAATAAATGCAATACCTACAGTGGCAGGTAAGTTGAGTGTTGGCACGCTTGGTTGATGGGCTTGGCGACTTTGTTCATCAGGGTATAGAAAATCCACCAAGCTACTTGAGCGCGTTTTTTGATTCGCATTTTGGCTGAGCATAGTGCTGCAGCCAGCTAACGAAGTAATTACAATCACCAAAACCAATTTTAGAGTTTTCATATTATTCCTTTTTATAATTAAGTGATCCGATGAGTTTGAACCTTGAACGATGAAAAAGTTCTCACTGTGCTATTTTAAGATAATGTTAGTTAGTACATTAGATTGCTTAATAAACTCCTCATCGTGGCTCACCAATATAAAGCTGCCAGTAAAATCAGCCAGATTTTGCGCAAGATATTGCTTGTTAGCCAAGTCTAAGTGGTTATCGGGTTCATCGAGTAACAATAAATAGTGCTGCGCATTTTGCGCCGCTATAAGCATGGCTAATTGCATTTTCTCGCCGCCGCTTAATTGACTAATTGGCCGATAAATATTCTCTCCCTTAAAGCCAATATTCGCAAGCAAATGGCGTACTGTTTGTTGTTTTAGCTGACAGTGTTTTTCTAATGCATTACATAAAGTGTCTGTTGCTCCTAAAAAAGAGCTGTGTTGATCGATATAAAGCACTTTACTATTTAATTGAAGCGCTGTTGATACTGGTGAATTTGCCGAGTCATTAATCATCCGGAGTAATGTTGACTTACCGCTGCCATTGGCTCCTTTTAGGTGTAACTTATCACCACTAAAAATTTGCAGGGTGATTGCTTTATTAGCGCTTGAAAATGGCAAAGTAAGTTTTTCAATAAATAGTAGGCGTTTATTGCTAGTCGGTTGCGTAAACTTTACTGTTTTAGCTTTACTATTTGGTAACTGCTGTTGAAGTGTTTGGCGTTTTTCGGTTAGGGCTTTGCGTTTGGCTGAGGCTAGCCGCTCAGAAGCGCCTTTACTTGCTTGGGCACTGTTTTTCTTAAAGTCTAACATCACTTTTGGTTGGCTGGTGGTGTTACGTTTTTTATTACCTTGTGCTGCTCTTTGTTGGGCTTTTTCACGATTAAGCTGGGTTTGCTGAAGGTGTTTTTGTCGCTCCTTGTCAAGATTATTAATTTGCTTTGTAAGCGCAGTTTGTTGCAGCGATTTCTGTTGGCTAAAATGCTGATAGTTACCCGTTTCATAATGAACACCTTGGCTGCTGAGCTCAATAATAGCATCGCATTGATTAAGTAATTGGCGGTCATGACTTACTACAATTACTTGCCCTTTAAACGCATGTAATTGGTCAATTAGCCATTGCTTTGCTGATTGGTCTAAATGGTTACTTGGCTCATCTAAAATCAGTAAATCAGGCTTTGTTTGCAACGCGCAAAATAGCATTAAACGCCGCTGTTGACCGCCGCTTAAATGCTTAATTGGCTGGTTTAATGAGGTATCAATAGCAAGGGCTAAAAGTTGTTGTTTGTAATATTGCTCGCATAACCAATCATCATTGATTAGGTTAAAGTCAGCTTCATGGCAGCTTCCTTGTTCAATACGATTAAGGGCGGCTAACTTTTTATCAACTCCTAATAGTTGTGCAATTGTGGATGACGATGTTTGAAGGTGCTGCTCACTTAATTGTTGTTGTGAAATAAGCACGCGAGTACCACTAAATTCAACATGTCCCGTACTAGGTTGTTGTTGGTTTGCCAATATACTCAACAATATTGATTTACCGCTGCCATTAGCACCAATGATCGCGGTGAGCTTTTCATTTATTGAAAAACTAAGTTGTTTAAATTGAGTTTGGCCATCAGGGTGTTGATAGCTTAAATTGTGGATGTGTAATGTATGCATAATGCCTCTGGAGTGTTCAGGGCATGGCGCGCAAAGCAATTAAAATTAACTAGGTATCGTTAAGTCGATAGCAAGATATATGACGAATTTTGCGCCCACTAACCCTGTAAATTCAAAAAATAAAACGAATTTCAACAGGTGTTAGTTATTCATTAATGCGCAAACTCCAGTAAGGTAAGTGAGTTAATAATATACGAATATGTTGTGAGCTGTCAGCCAGTTTTTATTATTTATTCTCTTTAATATAGCTAACTAATTGTTTGTTAAAACACAAAACTGTAAGCACTCACTACCTTTACAAAGTTTACAATTCATTTCATCTTTCATTCAGGCTGACTTGTTAGGCTTTAATTATTCACACAGATTATGCTAGGAAGTAGCTATGAATAAATTAATCCCCCTGTCTTTGGCTGTACTTGGTTTGAGCCTATTACCGTTTGCAGCAAATGCTAAGCACGAGCGCGAACATGATCGTTATGAACATCGCCATGAGCATAAAAAGCACAGTAAAAAGTACCATAAAAAATATTATAAAAAACACCATAAGTCAGCAGATTATAAAAAGTTGCCGCCGGGTTTATACAAGAAAGTAGGCTACGGGCATGGCTTACCGCCGGGTTGGTATAAAAAATATCATCGCGGCGATCGCCTTGATAGAGATATTTACCGCCGTGGTCGAGTTGTTGAGCGTCATGACCGAAAGGGGATAATTTTACTGGAAGTTGATGATCAGCTAATTCATTTAGTGCATGACACTCGAGAGATTCTCTCTATTGTTACTCGTCACTAAATTTTTACCAAGTCACAACTTGATGTAGGGTTATTTAATTTACTTCATAACGAGTTCATGAATTATTGCTATTCTTTAAATGAACTAAATAGGGAGTAAAATATGAAAGCACTTCTATCTACTGCTTTGCTTGGCTTAGTACTTTGCAGCGGCGCAGCTTTTGCAAAAAATGATAACCATGACAAAGACAAAAATAAAGGTAAAGGGAGTTTACCGCCAGGATTACAAAAAAAAGTTGATAATGGTGGTCAATTGCCTCCTGGTTGGCAAAAAAAGTACCACAAAGGTGACAGATTAGATTACGATATCTATCGCCATGGTCGAGTAGTAAAACCGATAGACCGTGATGGTCGTATTACGATTGAAATAGACGATACCATCATTCATATGGTGCATGATACTCGCGAAATTTTGTCAATTTTAAGTCGTTATTAATAAAGGATTATTGAATGCTAATTGTGCTGGTAAGTATATTAAGTGTGTTATTAGTTGTGACACTTTTACCTATGTCTTTCAGCCAGCATTATTTAATTCGTAGTTGCGACTTTGTTCGTTTACAGGTTTTTTATCTTGCATTGGCTGGGTTGCTTTTAGGTGTTTATTTTGCATTAAGTGGACTATCGCCTTTGGTTGTATCGTCGCTAATCATGGCAACTGTAATTTTGCTTATTCAAGGTAAATGGATATATCCTTATACTTGGCTTGCTAAAAAAGAAGTGGCGCAAAGTCCCGCAGGCAGTGGGCATAGTATTCGTATTATGTCGGCTAATGTGTTGATGTCGAACACTCGCTACCAAGACTTAATAGATTTAGTCCATGAACACCAGCCAGATTTACTTATTACGCTTGAGTCAGATACTAAATGGCAACAGCAACTTGCAGCCATTGAAGAAGATTATCCATACAAAATATTTTGCCCGAAAGATAATCGCTACGGCATGCATTTATACAGTAAATATAAGATAAAAAAACAACAAGTATGTGAGCTTGTAGAAAACGATATTCCCTCAATTCACGTTCTATTTGAGACTGTAGAAGGTCTTGAAGTACAAGGTCATTTTATTCATCCTGCTCCTCCAAGTCCTACTGAAGAAGATACCTCTAGGCCACGAGATACCGAACTTATTTTGCTTGCTAAGGCTTTAAAGAACAACAAACGTCCAACAATTGTTGCTGGCGATTTAAATGACGTTGCTTGGTCAAGAAGTACCCGTTTATTTATGGAAATCAGTGACTTTTTAGACCCACGCAAAGGCCGAGGTTTTTTTAATACCTTTCATGCTGGGTATTTCTTTATGCGCTGGCCGCTTGACCACTTATTCCATAGCCATGGCTTTACTGTTAAACGTATAAAAAGGCTAGAAAAATATGGCTCGGATCATTTTGCTCTTTTAACTGAGTTAGTGCATAAGCCTGATAATAGTAACCAGCAACTAGATGACGACATGGATATTCAAAAGGCGGTTAATGAATTGCAAATGGAGAATACTTCTAGCCGAGAAGTGCCTACCTTTAATGATGAAGTAAGTAAAATATAGCTAATAACCGTTATTGTACACTTAACTTATTTAGTCATAAAAAAAGGGCCAATTAAGGCCCTTTAGAGTATTTTTTATTAGGAGTAGTTAGCTATTAATCATAATCGCTTTAATATTAACAAACTCTCTCATACCAAAACCGCCGTGCTCACGACCATAACCACTGTCTTTAACACCACCAAATGGTAAGTTTGGCTGGGCCAGCCCATAACCATTTATGTTAACCATACCGGTATCAAAATGCTTTTTAGCAAGCTCAATGGCTTTCTTTTCATCTTTACAAAGTATGCCGCCACCTAGACCATAGCGAGAGTCGTTGGCAATGCGCATCGCATCTTCGTTATCTTTGGCTTTGATAAGTGAAGCGACTGGGCCAAATAATTCATCGTCATAGGCCGGCATGCCGGGAGAGAGATTCTCAAGTAATGTGGCTGGATAGAAATAACCCGTTTGCTTAGGTATTTCGCCACCAGTCACAATAGACGCACCAGCCTCAACTGATTGCATTACTTGTTTATGAATTTTGTCTCTTAAATCCTCGCGTGCCATTGGGCCAAGATCGGTGTTTTCATCCATAGGATCGCCAACTATTAAGGCGTTAAATTGCTCTGTTATGCCTTTTTTAAACTCATCGTATAAGGCTTCAACAACCACAAAACGTTTTGCAGATACACAAGTCTGACCATTATTGATCATCCGTCCTTGCAGGCAGGTTTTAATTGCCAGCTCTAAATCTGCATCATCAAGTACTAAGTAAGCGTCGTTACTACCAAGCTCTAGGACAGTCTTCTTCACGTGTTTACCTGCTTGCTCAGCCACTTTTTTACCAGTGCCATCACTGCCAGTAAAGGTAACACCACGGATTGCTTTATGGCTAATAAGCTCGCTGGCTGTTTTACCGTCAATCAGTAAATTTTTAAATACATGACTAGGGAAACCTGCATCGGAGAACATTTCTTCAATTTTTTCAGCCATACCAAACACGTTACTAGCATGTTTAAGTACTGCCGTATTACCAGCCATAATGTTAGTCACGGCATAACGAATTACTTGGTAGAGAGGAAAGTTCCAAGGTTGTATGCCTAGTAACACACCTGTCGGTTGATATGTAATTATAGCGCGACCGTTTTCCATAGGGCGTTCTTCATCCGCTAATATCGTTTGGCCATGTTCGGCGCTGTAACGACATATAGCTGCACAAAGCTCTACTTCTTGTAGACCTTGATTGTATAATTTGCCCATTTCTTGAGTCATCAATGTTGCTAGTGACTCTTTTTGTTGCTCGAATACATGTGCAAGTTTGTTTAAATACTTAGCACGATCGGTCAATGAAATATGGCGCCACTCTAAGAAAGCCTCATGACTTTTATCTATCTCATTTTTTGCTTGCTCTAGGTTAAGCAATGTATAGTCTGCAATAGTTTGTTCAGTGGCAGGATTAATTGTCGTTACTGTGTTAGTCATTTTCATCTCCTTACAAATAATATTGAGTAAAGGAGTGCAAAGCTAACGCCAACTCTGCGCTAAACTATTTAATTATTTTAAGTTGTTGCTATAAAACAGCTTTTAATTTTTTCATTATTATTTTTACTCAGCTATTATTTTTGTATCGGTAAAAAGTTCTGGTGGCTGAAAAAGTTACAAGGAGTATGTTGTGGCGTTATCTTTTTTTAATACGCATTTAGCGCTTATTCAAGCGCCGATGGCGGGTGTGCAAGATTTTCGTTTAGCTGCTGCGGTGAGTAACGCAGGTGGTTTAGGATCATTACCCTGTGCAATGCTCTCAAAACAACAGTTAGTGAGCGAGCTTGATAAACTGACTCAAGCGACCAGTAATCCCTATAACCTTAACTTTTTTTGTCATACGGTCGGTGATTACACCAGCCAACAAAAGCAGCAATGGCATAATTTGCTAGCGCCTTATTTTGATGAGTATGGTATTGATGCTGAAAGTTTACCTGCAGGGGCTTCTCGTCAACCTATTAGTCAATCGGTTGTTGATATTATTGCCCCTTATAAACCCGCGGTGGTAAGTTTTCACTTTGGTTTACCTGAGCAAACGATTATGGCGCAAATCAAAAGCTGGGGCACTAAAGTGATTTCAACCGCTACCACTTTAGATGAAGCTATTTGGCTGAGTGAAAATGGCGCTGATGCTATTATTGCGCAGGGTTTAGAAGCAGGAGGCCATCGAGGGCATTTTTTATCAATGGATTTAAGTCTGCAGCAATCAACTGTGCAATTAGTTCAAAACTGTGTGGCACGTCTTTCTTTACCTATTGTTGCCGCAGGCGGTATTGCAACCGCTGATGATGTAGAGCAAATGCAAGCTTTAGGTGCAGCCGCTGTGCAAGTCGGGAGTGCTTACTTATTATGTTGCGAGGCACAAACTTCAGCGCTTCATAAGCAAGCAATTTTAAATCAGAAAACGGATAATACTGCGCTTACTACGTTATTTTCTGGTCGGGCGGCACGAGGCATTCAAAATCGTGTAATGGATGAGTTAGGCGCTTTGGCTATAGGTGTGCCTGAATTCCCTCATGCCAGTACCGCGATAACGGCACTTAGAGCAAGCGCTGAAAAAGCAGGGCACGATGATTTTTCACCACTTTGGTGTGGCCAAAAGCATGTCCCTCGTGTAGGTATGTCGGCAGAAGATATCACCTATTTACTTATGAAAAAGTGATTGGTTTAAATTGAATCAAAGCCCTAACTTATTACTGCGTGATAGTTATCAATAATTAGTAATATGTTTGGCAATCTCTTTTAGTAAATAGGTTTCGCGAATGATTGATAGCCCTTGTTTTTCACTGGTTGTCAGCGTTCGCTCATTATGAGCAATGGCATCATAAATATTAACCCATTTAGCAACCATGCCATTTTGTTGCTCATAATGTTCTAGTTGGGCTTGCCCTAATTGCTCATCGATACTACAAAAATAGCAGTAAGACTTTATATGGATCACTGCATAATCATCTTTATACCAAGGGCGGTATTCTTCATAAAGGCCAAACTCACCGAGTACTTTGATGTTTTGTGCGCCAGTTTCTTCTTGTAGCTCGCGGATTAATCCTTGCTCTATGCTTTCACCTTCATCAATGCCGCCGCCAGGCAAGCTGAAATCTTCATAGCGGGCAGTGTACATTAATAAAATATCAGTGCCTTTTAAGGCAATAGCACGGCTCGTTAGGCGAGTAAATTGACGTGGTTCGCTGGCACTCACACTGGGATGAACGGTGCTTTTAAGTAAGCGCATCAGAATGTTCCTTAAAATTTAATTTAAAAATTATATCTCAAAAAAGATCTAAATCTATTTAGACAGCGTAAATTTTCAGTTAAGCATCGATTTTGTAGAATAAGGCAGTTAAGATGTTAGGCTGGGCAATGATAACAAGCATAGGGATTTATCATGTTAAACATACTGTTAGTTGATGATGATAGCGAGTTTAGTGATGTCGTTTGTCATATCGTAGAGTTTTTAGGACATAACATTAATACTGCTGCTAATTTAGCAGAGGCTGAGCAGTGGTTTGTAAATAATACCTTTGACCATGTATTGTTAGACTTTATGCTGCCTGATGGAAGTGGTTTACACTTGGTTGAGCACCTTAAAAGTATTGGTCAAAAACCAAAAATAACCCTTATTTCAGGTCATCCTTCAGTCAAAGGTAAGTTGGCTGAAATGTGTGAGCCTAACGTTGGTCATCTAGTTAAGCCCTTGCAGCGCGAAGATATTGAGCGCCTTCTCAACCCTAAAAAAACCACGGCTAAGAAAAAAGCCGAGCCAAGTATTAAAAAGCATTTTGGCACCTTAATAGGTGAATCGCCGCAAATGCAGCATTTGTATACCATGATTGAGCGCGTTGCTAACACCAACGCCAACGTAATGTTAATGGGTGAAAGTGGTGCTGGTAAAGAAGTTGTCGCACAAGCGATTCATAATGCTAGCGCATGTACAGGACCTTTGGTGGCTACTAACTGCGGTGCGTTATCGAAAGAACTTATTGGTAGCGAATTATTTGGCCATGAGAAAGGGGCTTTTACTGGCGCTATTGCCCGTAAAGATGGGGTGTTTGAACAAGCAACCGGCGGAACATTATTTCTAGACGAAGTGACTGAAATGCCAATAGATATGCAGCCTAATCTATTGCGAGTGTTAGAAACTAAAAAAGTAACCCGAGTAGGTGGCAGTAAAGAAAGTGCGGTAGATTGCCGAGTTATTTCTGCGACTAACCGCTCATTAGAAGATTTAGCGCAAAATAATGTTATTCGTGAAGATATCTACTTTCGGTTAGCGGTATTTCCTATTGATATTCCACCACTGCGTGAAAGAAAAGAAGATATTGCCTTATTAGCCAATGCTTTTTTAAATCAATTAAATGAAGAAAATAATACCGACTTTCAATGGCAGACGGCACAATTAAAGTTACTTGAAAGCTATGATTGGCCAGGTAATGTTCGAGAACTGCGCCACGGTATTCACCGTGCTTTTATTATGAGTGATCCAAAAGGTAAAGCGATTACTTTGCCAGATAACTTAGAGTCACCATTTTCACGAGTGAATAAGCAAACTCAAGCAAATCAAGTGACTGCAGGGCAAACTATTGAAGAAGTTGAAAAAGAGCTGATCCACGCTACGTTGGATAAAGTACAAGGCAATAAAACGCTTGCAGCACAAATGCTAGGTATAAGTACTAAAACTTTATACAACCGTCTAAATGCCTATGGTGGCATTGGCGAATATAGCTAAATTAAACTCAAGTAATCAACAAAGGGGTAGCATGGCTAATAACGATAAAATCAATAAGTTGATTCATGATGCACGCGGACCACTGAATCGTATATCGATGAATGCAGAATTGATCAAATTAGTGCTAGAAAATGATATGCCAAAAGAAAAAGCATTGGCAGCACTTGATAAAATAATAAGTAATTGTCAGCAATGCAGTGACAGCTTGGAACAAATATCGAATCTCGGCGTCGTTGAATAAGATAATATAAAAGGATTATAAATGAAGCTGCAAAAGCAACAAGGTAAGGTCAAGGTAACCTGGGCCAGTTTTATCGCGGTGCTGCTGTGTATTGTGGTGGGGAATGCGATTTTGGCAATGAATACCATTCAAAGCCTGACTCAAACCCAACAGCGTTTAGATGATACTAATATGTTAAACACCGCAATTGAGAAGCTTCATCTTTCAATTGTGCAGGCAGAATCAGGACAACGTGGTTACTTATTAACGGGCGATAAAGATTATTTAGCACCCTACAACGACGCTATTATGCAGCTCAACTCACAAGCTACACTGGTTAAAAATTTACGTACTGAAATTGCAGGCCAAGCAGATAAAGTAGCACGTTTACTATTTCTGGTTGATGATAAAGTTGCGGTATTAACCAGAACCGTTGATTTAGCGTTAGCAGATAAAGAACGCCGTGCCCATTATTTACTAGAGACGCATCAAGGCCGTAAGCTTTACGAGCAAATTAGAGAGCTCGCTGATGAAATTCAAGATGCGGAGTCTGCTTTTAAAGCTGTGCAGTTTCGAAAGTTAGGGCAAATTAAAAAAGAAGCCAAACTCACTTTTGCAATTACTGCCGTAACCAGTGCTTTATTGATCCTTGGTATGTTTATGCTCACGCGTATTAACTTACATACAGCGGCAAAATATCAGCAGGAACTTGAATATCAAAACGAAACACTGGCTAGTAAAGTGACCGAGCGTACACAAGAGCTGACCTTGTACTCTGATGAACTAAGTCGCAGTAACCGTGAGCTTGAAGAGTTTGCCTTTGTAGCGAGTCATGATTTGCAAGAGCCACTGCGCAAAATTCAAGCATTTAGTGATCGCTTAGAAACCATGTTTAAAGACGAATTGGGTGAAAAAGGTGTTGATTATATCGCGCGTATGAAAAATGCAGCGCAAAGAATGTCTAATTTAATTAATGACTTGTTAGAGTTTTCGCGAGTGACAACACGTGGTAAAGACTTTGCCGATACGGATTTAAAGCAAGTACTTGATGATGTGCTAAGCGATTTAGAAATTGCGATTAAAGAGTCAAATGCGCAGGTCAACGTGGGCGAAATGCCAGTAATACAAGCAGATCTGAGCCAAATGCAGCAGCTATTTTTGAATTTGATTTCAAATGCGGTGAAATTTAGACGTCCAGATGTGGCACCAATTATCACTATTGAGTATCAGCATCAGACTGAATTTAATGATGATTATAATACAGAGCTGGAATGGCAAATCATTACAGTGAAAGATAACGGTATTGGTTTTGCGCCAGAATATACCGACAAAATTTTTGTTCCGTTTCAACGTCTGCATGGGCGTTCGCAATATAAAGGCACGGGGATTGGTTTATCCGTGTGCCGACGTATTGTAGAGCGTCACGGCGGTACGATAGCGGCACAAAGTGAAACCGGTGAGGGAGCAACCTTCATCATAAAACTACCTGTGGAAAGCGAGCTTTTCACATTGCAAGGAGAGGCTTAAATGCCATTTTCTAAAGTAAAGCCAATCACCATTTTAATGGCAGATGATGATGAAGATGATCGTTTATTAACGCAAGACGCACTCGCTGAAAGCCGTGTATTAAACGAGTTATACTTTGTTGAAGATGGTGTGGAGCTTTTGGAGTACCTAGAGCGTAAAGGTAAGTTTGAAGACAAAAACTCATCGCCACGACCTGGGTTGATTTTATTGGATTTGAATATGCCACGCATGGATGGACGCGAAGCGTTGCAAGCGATTAAAGGCAATTCAAACTTAAAAGGTATTCCTGTAGTTATTTTAACCACGTCTAAGCAAGAGGAAGACATGGTTAAGGGTTACGATTTAGGCGCGGCTTCATACATTACTAAACCAGTTACGTTTGATGGCTTAGTTGAACTAATGAAAACGTTAGGTAAGTACTGGGTGGAGTTTGTAGAGTTACCTAGTACGTTTAATGACTAAATAAAAAACTGGAGACGCTATGTTAGATAAGGCAACCAGACTGTTACTTGTTGAAGACGATGAAGATGATTATATTTTAACCTGTGATTATCTAGAGCAGCTGAGTTCGCATACATTTGATATAGAGTGGATCAGTGATCCCAAGCAGGCAGTTAAGGTACTTAGTAAAAATCAGCACGATATTTGCCTGCTTGATTACCGCTTAGGGGCTTCAGACGGCTTAGCAGTTTTAAAGCAAGCTGTAGAAAATGGTTTTAATGGCCCTATCATTATGCTCACAGGGCAATCAAACGACGCCCTTGATTTAGCCGCTTTGGATGCCGGAGCAGTTGATTACCTCGTAAAAAGTGAAATGAGTTCAAGTCGCTTTGCCCGCTCTATTCGCTACGCATTAGCCCGACGCGATGTTGAAGATGAACGCCTTGAACGACTCAAAGCAGAAGCCGAAAATCGTTCTAAAGACCGCTTTTTAGCACATTTAAGCCATGAGCTACGCACTCCGTTATCGTCAATCTTGGGCTATACAGAGTTGCTTATGCAAAGTGAATTTAACAATCATGCCAATAATGAGTTAGGGGTTATTTATCGTAATGGTAAGCATCTACTTAGCTTGTTAAATGATGTTCTCGATTTATCAAAAATAGCTGCCGATAAACTGGAGCTCAGCTGCAGTGATGTCAACCTTGATAGTTTAATGGCTGATGTGTTTACCTTAATGCGAGTATCTGCGCTGGATAAAGGGCTGTCGCTGCGTTTTGAGTCATTACAACCTTTGCCCCTTGTAATTAGTATTGATGCGACACGGTTTCGGCAAATTTTAATTAATATCATCAATAATGCGATTAAGTTCACCGAGCAAGGCGATATCATTGTTCACGCATGGACAAAAGTTATTGATGGCCGTGAAATGCTGTTTTTTAGTATTAAAGATTCTGGAATGGGTATTGCCCCTGAGAAACAAGCACTTATATTCAAACCATTTGAACAAATAGCCGATGTAGAATCGCGCTCAGTTGGCGGCGCGGGGTTAGGTTTAGCTATTTGCTCTGAATTGTTGAGTCGTATGCAGGGCGGGATCACATTAGAGTCTGCTATCGGTCATGGATCTGAATTTACTATTTCAGTGTATCCGGGCAATATTCAATATGTAGAGCGCAGTGTATTAAAGCTCGATTTGACACCTAATATGCAGCAAAAAATGGCCCCCTGTAAAGTCAGTGGCCGAGTATTGGTGGTGGATGATTTACGAGATTTACGGGTGTTAGTTGGGTATATGATTTCTTCTGCTGGTGCAAAGGTTGATTATGCTGAACACGGTAAGCAAGCACTTGATAAAGTAACTAAAGCACAACAGCAAGGTGATCCGTACGACATTATATTTTTAGATATTCATATGCCGGTGATGGGGGGCAAAGAAACCACGATTGAACTTAGAAAAATGGGTTTTAAGGGGGCGGTAATAGCGCTTACTGCTGCCACGATGAAAGGTATACATAGCGAGTTATTGGCGCTGGGTTTTAACGATGTGATAGGCAAACCTGTTGATTCAAGCTTACTTTATCAGTGCTTAACTAATTACTCTATGGCGGCTAATAAGCCCGTTGATAAATTAGCGCAACCAGCGCGAGTAAAAAGTTGTGCGCGTTTTTTATTGGTTGAAGATGATGCAGATGCGGCGCAAATCACCCAGTTATTACTGGAAAGTTTAGGGGTTGAAACCGTTGTTGCAACTAGTTATGAGCATACTTTAGCAATTCTAAAAAATGACTCTCAATTTGATAAAGTGTTATTAGATATGCATTTGCCTGATGGCAGTGGCTTGGATTTAGCTCGTTATACAAAGCAGTATTATCCAGATCTAAAGCGAGTAATCGTCAGTGGTATACAGCCAGATCCGAAGCAAATTGAACTCCTTGAGATAGAGCAAGTATTACTTAAACCGATTAATTTAGCATTACTAACCCAACTTATTGAGGGTTAGTAATAATTGATTGACGCACCACTAATTCAGGTTCAAAAAGAGTTTGTAAAGCTGGGGTGGTTTTTTTATACACCTCACTTAAAATCCAGTTAGCAGCCATTTGGCCCATTTCGTTGATTGGGTAATTGACGGTACTAAGTGGTGGATACACATGACGGGTAAAAAATACGTTATCGTAGCCCATAATAGAAAGTTGCTCAGGCAAGATTAATGATGACTCACGAGCACTGGCCATAGCGCCGGTTGCCATTTCATCATTGGCACAAATTAGCGCTGTAAATTTTGAATTACCGTTATATAAATGCTGAAAGCCTGCAGTGCCGCTGTCTTCCATAAAATCACCTTGATATAGTAATTGCTCATTAAAACTAATGTTGTGCTCTGCTAGAGCTTGTTTGTGCCCTGCAAGGCGATCTTGAGCATCTTGTTTCCACAGTGGGCCGCTGATATAAGCGATATTCGTATGGCCTTGCTCTAATACGTGTTTAGCCGCTAAATAACCGCCTTTTACGTTATTTAAAATAATGCAGCGCGATGCTAGTTCGCGAATGTATCGGTTGATCAGTACAAAAGGAGTTTTCCCTTTGCTCAACTCTATTAAGTAGTCATCACTAATTGCTTCAACATGCAAAATTAAGCCATCACAATTACGACTAATTAAAAACTCGATTGCTTGTTGTTCACGTTCTTCGTCACTGTGACCTGCAGCAATGATCACATGCTTGCTTTGTTTACGAAAAGCGGTCTCAATGCCGCTCATCATTGGGCCATAGAAAGGGCCTTGTAGTTCGGAAACTAATAAACCAACACTATTTGAACAGTTAGATGCGAGAGATTGTGCAATGGAATTAGGCCGGTAACCAAGCTGTGTCATCGCAACGGTTACCTTTTTTCGCGTTGCATCACTGACATTAGTATTATTATTCATTACCCTTGAAACGGTCGCTAATGAGACCCCAGCAAGTTTTGACACCTCATAAATGGTCGCCATGATATTCCTTGTTAAGTACTACTTCTTTGGGCTAAATCAGCGTTTATTTTCTCTAAGGTATTATTATCAAGAATATACCTTTTCATGATCAACGCGACAAGTACACTACCAATTGCAGGAAACAGTGTAAACGAGGTTAAAATACCGGCTTTAGTTGCTTCATTAAGCTCAGTGTTAGCCTGATAGCCATAGTAAGCCAGTAACCAACCAGCAATAGCTCCGCCCAGTGCAAGGCCTAGTTTAATAAAGAACACCACGCTTGCATAGACCAAGCCAGTTAGCCGATGGCCATTTTGCCATTGTCCGTAGTCAATTGCATCTGCCATTTTTGCCCATAACAATGGAGTTGCCATTTGGGTGAAAAAACACCATAAAAAATAGACTGCAAACGCGAGCACTAATTGGTCGTCAGATAAGAAAAATGCAAAACAGCTTATGGCCGCAGAGATGTATTGGAGATATATATATGCTGCTTTTTTATCAACCCGTTTACTCAGTGGTTGTGCGCAGGCGCAGCCAAGGATATTACCGATCATTCCCAAGGTAACAAATTGCGTAACTAAGTCGGCTTCACCAAGAACATATTTTACGTAATAAATTGCTAAAGTCGTACGCAGCACCATACTCGTGAGCAGCATAATGGCAGCACCACAGAGTATTTTAAAAGGACCGTTTTGCCACAACGTTGCCATTTGTGCTTTGAGGCTAAGGGTTTGTTGCTGTGGTGCAACCACGCGTTCTTTAGTAAAGCGAAAGCAGGTCAAAAATAATATCACACCGAAACAGCTCATCAGTATCATAGTAAGCTGATAGCCAAGAGCATTATCGCCTTTACCAAACCAGCTTACTAATGGCAATGTGCAAGCACTGACGAGTAAGCCACCGAGCATACCAAATACAAAACGATAAGATTGAATGGATACGCGTTCACTCGGATCGCGACTTAGTACTCCACCCAAAGCTGAATAAGGAATATTAATTGCGGTATAAACCAGCATTAATAGCGTATAGGTGACAAACGCGTAGATGACTTTTCCTGTCGCGTTTAAATCTGGTGTGGTAAAAGTAATTACACTAACCAGCCCAAACGGGATCGCGAGCCACAATAGGTAAGGCCGATAACTACCATATTTGGTTCGGGTTGCATCGGTGAGCGCCCCCATTAACGGATCTGTGATTGCATCAATAACTCGCACCACTAGGAACAGAGTACCAACGATGGCCGGAGAAATACCAAATATATCGGTATAGAAAAAAGTTAAAAATAGCATCACGGTTTGAAAAATGATGTTACTTGCAGTATCACCTAAGCCATAGGCTATTTTTTCTTTTCTAGTTAGCATAATTGGCACTCATGTTGTTATTATTTTTTGCGCTGTGTGAGCAATGCGCGATATTGTATTGCGCTCTCTTTTAGTATGCGTTGCTGGTTTTCATAATCAACATAAACGAGACCAAAGCGTTTTTCATAGCCGTATGCCCATTCAAAGTTATCCATTAAGCTCCATGCAAAATAGCCTTGTATATCAACCCCTTGCTCAACTGCGTCATGCACTGCATTGAGGTGGGTATGATAATAACTAACGCGCTCTGTATCGAGTACTTGGCCATCTCGTAGTGTATCTGCCATGGCCGCACCATTTTCAGTTACATAAACTTTAGGTAGTTGGTATAGCTCATTTAATGATACTAACAACTCAGTTAAACCTTGTGGATAGACTTCCCAGCCCATGTCAGTCACAGCTATGTTGTTGATTTGTGCTTCGGCAAACCAGTTATCATCAGTGTTTTTGTAGTGTATGCGGGTATAGTAATTAACGCCAATAAAGTCGATTTTTTGACTTATTATCGCCATATCATTAGCAGCTATATGGGGTTGCACTTCACTACTGAGGCTATTTAAAAGCGCCGGATACTGACCTTCTAAAACTGCTTTGATATACCACTGATTGTGATATTGATCGGCTAATAATGCTGCTTGTGTATCGTTTTCTGTCATTGGATAAGCTGGGCTGAAGTTAAGAACAATACCAGCTTCTATATTAGGGCAATTGGCGCGCAGTACTTGCATGGCAAGACCATGGGCTAACAATAAATGATGAGCCGCTTGACGACCTGCTTGTTGACTTTTAATACCGGGTGCATGTACACCCACTTCATAGCCTAAATAGGCACTGCAAAAAGGTTCATTTAAAGTCGCATAAGAGTCAACTAAACCTGTCAACTGCTTGGTAACTAAATCAGTATAGTGAGCAAATGCATAGGCGGTGTCACGGTTTAACCAGCCACCGTTATCTTCCAAGTGTTGGGGTAGATCCCAGTGATATAAGGTGACATAGGTCTTGATATTGCGTGCTTTTAAAGCCGTTAATAAATCACGATAAAAGCCAATGCCTTGCTGATTAATACTGCCATCTTGATGCAATACGCGCGGCCATGAAATTGATAACCGGTACGCATCAACGGCTAAGTCAGCAATCATTGCGATATCTTGTTGCCATAGTTCAACATGGTTACAGGCTGTATCGCCATTGCTATTGTCGGTGATAGCCCCAGGTTGGTCACAAAAAGTATCCCAAATAGATGTCAGGCGTGCGTTGCGAGCTCCCTCAATTTGAAATGAGGCTGTGGCTACACCAAAGGTAAACTGAGGTTTAAGTAGCGCAGAGCTAGGCGGCAGAGAAATAGTTTTAAACACGATTAGGTGCATCCTTTAACATTCAGTTTTGGCAATTACTTTTACATTAAGCACAGCATAGTTATTAAAATGGAAGCGCTTACAGAATATTTGTAAATAAATTGCTAATTTCGATTTATATGATATAAATGTAAGCGCTTACATTTTATGTTGCAACTATTATTTGCTTTTTTTAAGTAATGAAAAAGTACTTTAATAAACGTAACGAACTGATAATTAAAATAATTAGAGAGTTTAATATGGCAAACGTCACACACAATTTGGCAACGAATGAACATAGCCTACAACCAATGGGCAAACAAACGTTTGCTTTAACGTCGTTGACCACCTTATTTTTTATGTGGGGGTTTATTACGTGTCTAAACGATATTCTGATCCCCTATTTAAAAGGGATGTTTTCACTCAATTATACCCAAGCGATGCTAATCCAATTTTGTTTCTTTGGGGCTTATTTTGTGATGTCGATACCCGCTGGTAAGTTGGTGAGTAAAATAGGTTATCAATTTGGTATTGTGGTGGGCTTGGTGGTGGCAGCGGTTGGTTGTGCATTATTCTATCCCGCAGCCGTAGCGCATGTTTATGAGCTGTTTTTATTGGCGCTATTTGTACTGGCCTCGGGGATTACCATCTTACAAGTGTCAGCCAATCCATACGTAAGCGTACTTGGCGCTGCAAAAACAGCGTCGTCGCGTTTAACCATGACCCAAGCATTTAATTCGTTAGGTACTACGGTTGCGCCAATCTTTGGTGGCTGGCTTATTCTAACCGAAGTCAGCCAAGCAACCGCAGAGCAAGTTAAACTTCCTTATCTAATGCTTTCAGCAAGCTTGCTGGTACTTGCGGTTATTTTTGCTTTTTTAAAATTACCTAAACTTGGCAAAGCAGCAGATGCTGAGAGTGAAAATCAATATGTTGAGAACTTTATTGATTTAGGTAGTGTTTGGCAGTATCGCCATTTAATTTTAGGAGCCATTGGCATTTTTGTTTATGTCGGTGCTGAAGTCGCAATCGGCAGCTTTTTAGTAGGCTTTTTAACCTTAGATCATATTGCGGGTTTTACTGAGCAGCAAGCAGCACATTATATTAGTTATTACTTCGCTGGCGCCATGATAGGTCGCTTTATTGGTGCTGCCATCATGCAAAAACTCAATGCAGGTAAGGTATTGGCATGTCATGCACTACTTGCCATGGTACTGGTGTTAATGGCGATGACAGGACAAGGGGCATTAGCAATGTGGGCTATTTTGTTGGTCGGATTATGTAACTCAATTATGTTCCCAACCATCTTCAGTTTAGCCCTACAAGGCCTTGGCAAATATACCTCTCAGGGTTCAGGTATTTTATGCTTAGCCATTGTCGGTGGTGCAATTATTCCATTATTACAAGGTGTCCTAGCTGACAATTTTGGTGTGCAATTAGCACTATTACTGCCGATCGGCTGCTATTTATATATTACTTACTTTGCGCTATTTGGCTCAAAAGTAACAACCTCAACTCGTCATTGATAACTAGGTGGACAATATGACAATAACAAAACCACGTACTCTTTTGGTAATGATGATTGCAGCAATGGCGATGAATGGCTGTTCGCAATCAGAACAAACAGCAGCGACCAATGATATTTGGCCGATGATCAAAAGCGGTGTTAAAGACGATGCCAATATGGAGCAAAAAATTGCTGACTTGCTCGGCTCAATGAGCTTAGAACAAAAAATAGCCCAGATGATCCAACCTGAAATTCGCGATATTACAGTGGAAGATATGCGTCAATATGGTTTTGGTTCTTACCTTAATGGCGGTGGGGCTTTTCCTAATAATAATAAACATGCCACGGCTGCTGATTGGATTGAACTAGCCGAAAAAATGTACCAAGCATCAGTAGATGATTCCCTTGATGGTAGCCGTATCCCAACTATGTGGGGAACCGATGCAGTTCATGGTCATAATAATGTTATTGGTGCGACGTTATTTCCGCACAATATCGGTTTAGGTGCGGCTAACAATCCACAGTTGATTGAAAAAATTGCTGCAGCGACCGCGCAAGAAGTGATGGTAACCGGTATTGATTGGGTGTTTGCACCTACTGTTGCAGTAGTACGAGATGACCGCTGGGGCCGCACTTATGAAGGGTATTCAGAAGATCCACAAATTGTTAGAGATTATTCAGCCGCAATAGTAAAAGGCTTACAAGGCGCAGTTGATCAAGACTTTTTATCAGATAAACGGGTGATCAGTACGGTTAAGCATTTTATTGGTGATGGTGGTACACAAGGCGGTGATGACCAAGGTAATAATATTACCAGCGAAGCAGAGTTATTTACCATTCATGCGCAAGGTTATGTGGGAGGCTTAGGTGCTGGAGCACAAACAGTTATGGCGTCGTTTAATAGCTGGCATGGCGAAAAAATCCATGGCAGTAAATATCTCTTAACTGATGTGCTAAAAGGCAAAATGGGTTTTGATGGCTTTGTTGTGGGTGATTGGAATGGTCATGGACAAATTCCTGGTTGTACCAATGGAAACTGTGCACAAGCCGCTAATGCCGGCCTTGATGTATACATGGTGCCTACTGATGCATGGAAGCCACTTTATGAAAACCTTATCGCACAAGTTAACAATGGCACAATTGCGCAATCACGAATTGATGATGCGGTAACGCGTATTCTGAGAGTAAAAATGCGTGCGGGTTTATTTGATAAACCAAGTCCTGCAAATCGTCCACTTTCAGGAAAAACAGAGGTCATTGGTAGTGCTGAACATCGTAAAATCGCAAAACAAGCAGTTCGCGAATCTTTAATACTCCTAAAAAACAAACAACAGTTACTGCCGCTTTCGCCAAAAGCAAATGTGTTAGTAGCTGGTCTAGGTGCTGATAATATCGGTATGCAATCTGGCGGTTGGAGCATTACTTGGCAAGGTACGGGGAATCAAAATAGCGATTTCCCAGGTGGCACGTCGATTTTGGATGGTATTGAACACACTGTTAAGCAAGCGGGCGGGCAAGTTCAGCATGACTTAAACGGTGAGTTCAATACTCGTCCAGATGTCGCTATTGTAGTATTTGGTGAGCAACCTTACGCAGAAGGCAATGGGGATTTAGATAATCTTGAATATCAGCGGGGTAATAAAACGGATTTAGCGCTACTGCGAAAATTAAAGCAAGCCGGTATTCCCGTTGTATCATTATTTATTAGCGGCCGCCCAATGTGGGTAAACGCAGAACTTAATGCCAGTGATGCGTTTGTCGCGACGTGGTTGCCAGGTAGCGAAGGGGATGCAATTAGCGATGTGTTATTTGCAAATGTAGATGGCTCAGTAAATCATGATTTTAAAGGCAAGCTGTCGTTTTCTTGGCCGAATAACCCAGTTGATAACGAAAATCGTGGTGATAAAGATTATTCGCCATTATTACCGTATGGTTTTGGCTTAACTTATTCAGATAAAAACACCTTGCAAGATGATCTTGTTAAGCAAACAGGAATATCACAGCAGCTTGATGATTTAGTATTGTTTGAGCGCGCGGTTAAAGCGCCATGGAGTCTGCATTTACAAAGTGGTGAGCAGCAAAAAGTGATGGCAAGTAGTCGCGAATCAATCGGAGCTGTTAGCGTTAAAACCTTTGATAAAGACGTTCAAGAAGATGCGCGTGCAATTACCTTCAGCGGCGATGAACTAGCAGCAGTGCGTTTAAGTGCGGCATTCCCATCTGATTTACGTTCGTTTGTTGAAAAAGCAGGGCAATTACAAATGCAAATTAAGGTTGAGCAAAGTGCCGATGCCCCGCTTTGGCTTGGTATGCAATGTGGTGATGATTGCCAAGGTAAATTGGATATTGCTAAGCAGCTAAATGCAACCAACGAATGGCAGACTTTAAACATTGATTTACGGTGTTTTGCACAGCAAGGTGTTAATTTAGGTCAAGTATTTTCACCTTGGCAGTTAAGTACAGCTGCGCCATGGCAGGTATCGATTGCGAAACTCAACATCACCAGCGAGCATGTATCTACTGAGGTTATTTCATGCCAGTAATGCCTTTGTTGATCTTAATACCAGTGACATCGATCTAGATAAATAGCAATACGAAGTTAATTGCCAATAAACGTCATAAAAAGTAGTCTAGGCTGCTTTTTATTGAATAGGAAAGATCGAAATGAAACCAGTGAATCCATCAAAAGTCATTTGTATTGGTCGTAACTATGCTGCGCATATTGCTGAGCTTGGTAATCAAGAGGCAGACGAAATGGTGGTGTTTTTAAAGCCGCCAAGCGCGATAACAAATACCTTAATGTGTACTCATAAGGATGAGCAATTACATTTTGAGACTGAAATTTGTTTTCAAGTTAACAATGGCTGTTTAGCTGCTGTGGCGGTGGGACTGGATTTAACTAAGCGAGATTTACAGAGTAAATTAAAAGCCAGCGGTTTACCGTGGGAACGCGCGAAAGCCTTTGATGGCTCTGCATTGTTTAGTGAGTTTGTACAAATAGACGAACAAGCTATTGAGCATTTAAGCTTAACCTTACTGATAGATAATAAGGTGCGACAACAAGGCGGCGTTGAGTTAATGCTTTATAAACCTGCGGTTATTTCAGCCCAAGTTAGTGAGTTTATGACTTTAATTGATGGCGATATTATTATGACTGGCACACCTGCAGGGGTAGGAGCTGTGAACGCAGGAAGTAAATTTATTGCTCAGTTACACTTGGGCTCAGACTTATTGGTTCAGCAAGAGTGGTTGGCTGAGTAAGTTTTAATATCTGTTGTTGATATTGTTGATCAAACTCTGCAAAGGTATTTTCAAGCAATACACGCTGTGTTTGCTGGTACTTTGCAGACGGCAGTATGCTATTTGTTAGCACTCGATTTATTTTTTTTAAAGCATTATTAGCAAAATTATTAGGGGCATTGGTTGAGCAGCCAATCGCACCTAAAACCAGCTTATCGGCGTGATCGGCAATAGGTAAGGTTACTACATTATCAAATTCGCTGAAGCGGTTGTAGTAATCGGCTAAAAAAGGATAGTCGATAGTGTAATCAATATACCCATGATTGAGCCGATTGATCACCGAGCTGCTTTCGTTTTCACTGTTCCAACTTAATGATGTATGTTGGTCGCTTTTAGTATTTCGAGCGATGGTATTTAACTCTGGAGTAAATTTACGCGCAGCGGATTGACCAAAAATAAATTTATTATCTGTCAGTAGTTTAACTAAATTTATCGGTGAACTGTGTTGTTGGCTAATTACTTTCGCTGTTTTAGCTGAGGCAATGATAGCAAATGGTGGGTACACTGTAGTTGGCACCGAGTAGAACACTCGCGGGGTGTTAACTTTACGATGGATCATACAAGGGAAACATGCTTGTTGACCTTCATCGAGGTACTTACCTATACGTTTTTGCGGCAACATGAGGCGGGTATGCTTTATATCGGGTAATTCACTGATGAGCTGTTCGACTAAGTAATCACATAAGCCACCATCGGGAGTTTGTGCTGTTTTGGCCAGATGAAAAGGGGCTGTATTGCTTTGTAGCCAAGTTATATGGGTTACTTCATCGGTAGTATTAGCAAGTACATAGACGCTTGAAAAAAAAGAGAATAATGCAACGATGTAATAGACAATACGCATAGCTATATTTACTTTATCCGCTAACAATTTAAATCGAGTATACAATAACTAATATTTTGCGCTACTAAAGACTGGTAAGTTATTACGGTAAGTTAATTTTTTAATACTTTAGTGGTGTTTTTTTTGATTCACTATTTGTGAGAAGTCGTTTTTCAAGTATTTTAATCCGGTGGAAAGCCCAAGCATTGATAATGATTGGGCTTTATTGATTAAAATGGCATTGGGTATTGCTTAAATACATTACCGATATCAGTTAGAGCTTGTTCACTTAATTCGATGTTGAACGCGGCAATGTCATCTTTTAGTTGTACCAAGCTGGTTGCACCAATAATTGAAGAAGTAACGCCATCAACTTGGTCACACCATGCAAGCGCCAATTGTGCTGGGGTTATTTGGTATTGCTGGGCAATTTCAACATAGTGGCTGATTGCTTGTTGAGATTGCGCTGTGTCACGGAATAAACCATTACGCTGCACCAGTGTCCAGCGGCTACCATCGGGACGTGCGCTATTTAAATATTTACCACTTAACATACCGCCTGCTAAGGGTGACCAAGGTAAATAAGCAATATCTTCGTGAATACATTGCTCTATTAGATAAGGCCAATCTTTAGCGTGTAATAAACTAAATTCATTTTGAATAGAGACCATGCGCGTTAAATTATGTTGTTCACTTAACCGTAAAAATTGGCTAATACCCCATGGCGTGTCGTCAGAGAGACCACAATATTTAATTTTACCAGCTTTAACACAGTCGTTTAAACCTTCAAGAATATCGAGCATACCCGCTGTGTGTTGCTCTGTATTAGCGTCACTAAAACGGATCATACCTGGCCAATGTTTGCTAAAGTGCGGTGATTGACGATTCGGCCAATGCAGTTGGTATAAATCAATTACATCGGTTTGTAGGCGTTTTAATGACTCGTCAACGGCATGAACGACTGCTTGACGAGTAATATCGCCGCCATCGCGTATCCAAGCTAGGCCATTGCCAGCAATTTTAGTGGCGAGCACAATATCGTCTCGCTTACCTGGATTACGCGCTAACCAATTACCGATAATTTGCTCTGTCTTTCCGTACGTATCAGGAGTGGGAGGTATGGCATACATTTCTGCAGTATCAATGAAGTTTACGCCATGCTCTAAGGCATAAGCAATTTGCTCATCAGCATCTGCTTGATTATTTTGTACGCCCCACGTCATGCTGCCTAAGCATACACGAGACACATTTAGACCACTGCTACCAAGTGGGTTGTAACGCATAATGATTCCTTACTTTTATGATTCTCGGCTGTACTTATGTAATGCAGCCAATAATGGCTCACTTAATTGTGCTTTCTTACCCGTTTTAAAATTAAACATCACCACTTGCGATGACCCTAATGTAGTCAAGGCATTTTGCGCTTGGCTAAATACGCTGTAGTGCATCATAAAACGGTCTTTTTGAATATCACTGATGGTAACGCCTACCAACACTGTATCAGGAAATGTGACTGGGCGTTTATAACGCGCGTTATTTTCACTAATCACAGGACCAATACCTGTTGTTTGTAAATCTTCGAGTAAATTTATTTGATTAAAAAAATCAATTCGAGCAGTTTCGAAATAACGAAAATACACCACATTATTGACATGTTGTAAGGCATCCATTTCTCCCCAAGCAACATTAATTGCTGTATGGATAGGATGTTGTTCTATAAATGATTGCATATTCTACAGCTCTTTAAAGTAAAAACGTAGATTAGCAATTGGTGCTGTTTAGCTCAAGAAAATTAGGAAAACAGTGAAAATGTGCTAGTTTTAGTAGTTCACGGTTACGTAAATGAATACTTTAATCTGATTTAAAGGAGCTAATTATGAATACAGTGACAGCAAAAATAATGAAACGCTTAGCGCTACTGGTGGTGATCTGTTTGGCATTCGTTTGTTATGCGATGGGCAATGCTTCTGGGATGGTGATACTAATCGTAGTTGGTTTTATTTTAGAAGGTGCTTTTTGGTTATTCGGTGCGAGGTTATTTAATCGTAAAAAGTCTTCACAGCAAGAATCATCGAGCTGATGACTTGCTAATAAATCAAACTTAATGAATAATAACTGTTCATTTGTACAGTGCTTGGTTTGAGGAATGAAAAAGTTTATTCATATTGACATGGATTGCTTTTACGCAGCCGTCGAAATGCGCGATAACCCCGCGCTTGCTAATGTACCTTTGGCAATTGGTGGCAATAGTCGCCGTGGAGTGCTCTCTACAGCAAATTACATCGCCCGCGAATACGGTGTGCGTTCTGCGATGTCTAACTACCGTGCTAAACAATTATGCCCAGATTTAGTGATTGTACCAGGGCGTATGCAAGTTTATAAACAAGCCTCTTCGCAAATTCGTGCTGTATTCCAGCGCTATACCGACCTTATAGAGCCTCTTTCTTTAGATGAAGCTTACCTTGATGTGACTGAAAGTAATGCATGTCATGGTAGTGCGACCTTAATGGCAGAGCAGATCCGCGCCGATATTTTTGCAGCCACCGGTTTAACTGCTTCGGCTGGAATTGCGCCGATAAAATTTATTGCCAAAATTGCCAGTGATGAAAATAAACCGAATGGTCAATTTGTAGTATTGCCTGAGCAAGTGGATGACTTTTTAGCGCAATTACTTTTGGGTAAAATACCCGGGGTCGGTAAGGTTACCCTTGAAAAACTCAATTTAAAAGGCTTATACACCGGTGCTGATGTGCGCGCTAAAGGGGTTAATTGGATGCAGCAACACGTTGGTAACTTTGGGGTCTCGCTGTATCAAAAATGTGCCGGTTTACATATTGGTAAAGTATCCACAGAACGTACCCGTAAATCGCTCAGTGTTGAGCATACCTATGAATATAATAAAACCAGCTTACAAGCGTGTTTAGATCAATTGCCAATATTATTGGCTGAGCTTCAACGTCGATTAACAAAACAGCAATTAGAGCAACGCATAAATAAACTCAGTGTCAAAGTGAAGTTTGCTAATTTTGTGGTGACATCGGCCGATCAAACTTGCCACCGACTTGATGAAACTATCTTGGCTGAGCTGCTGAGCAAAGCATATCAACGTGGCTTGCAGCAGCCAGTGCGGTTACTCGGTGTAGGGGTCGGTGTTAAAAATGAACCGCAGCAACATGTACAGCTGAGTATATTAGATTAAGATACTGCGCGCTATTTGCTTCAATAAATGATAAGTGGGCAGTGAGTAACTGCTGTATTTTACACTGTAACTCCAAGTTGCCAGCGTTATGTTAGCTCGTCGTACATTGCTGGCAATAGCTATTTAAATCAATGATAATAAGTTCCTACGTATTTTGACAACAGGACCTTTTTTTATGGCATATCCTCACGCAGTTGCAGCCCCGCAATTAGATAACGCAAAACATGATGCGCTTATTATTATTGCCGATAACTTTTCTGAGTTAGACGACCCGAATCTAAGCCAAGCTATTAAAGCGCAAATGGCGGTTGATGCACGTATTGGTAAGCAAGTCACGCTGCTTGTTGTTGATTCTAAAAGGGTAATTTTAGCGCCGACAGGTCCATTAAATCGTGATTATGACGATGTACGTCGTTATTTTGATGCAGCTAAATTGGCTATCAATGAAGCTAAAGCATCAGGCAGTACAAAACCTGCTATTTACTTACCACAAGCAAGCCAAGATAGCCGTTATCAGTATGCCTTAGAAGTTGCTTATCTTGGTGCTTGCCAAGCGTTGTGGCAGCCGCTTGAGGCGCGCGAGTTTCATGGTGAAAGCATTGAACCGATCACTCAAATAGCCTTGTTTGGTGCTAATGAGCAAACAATTAAAGCAGTAAATGCCATTGCCGCAGGGCAGTATGCTGCTCGTGATTTATGTGGCACTGAGCCTGAGCGTATGGCGCCACCACGTTTTGCTGATTACTGTGTAGATTTATTTAAAGGCAGCAAGGTCAATGTTGCAGTGATTGCAGATATTGCCACGATTGATAAAGAGTACCCGATGATGAGTACCGTGGCTCGCGCTTCATATGCGGTTGAGCGTCATCACCCTCGTGTTGTAAAACTTGAATATGTACCAGAGGGCGAAGTAACACGTACCTTAATGTTTGTCGGTAAAGGCTTAGTTTATGACACCGGTGGTGCCGATTTAAAAGTGGGCGGGCATATGGCCGGTATGAGCCGTGATAAAGGCGGCGCAGCCTCTGTTGCTGGTTTTATGAAATCAGTGGCAGACTTTCAACCACAAGGCGTTAAAGTTATTGCTTACTTAGCGGTAGTTCGTAATTCAATTGGTTCTGATTGTTTTGTACCAGATGAAATTATTACTAGCCGTGAGGGCGTACGTGTTCGCATCGGTAATACGGATGCAGAAGGGCGCTTAGCTATGGGGGATTTACTCAGCGAGATGAAAGATTTAGCAAAAGGAGAAGTTAATCCTGAAATCTTTACGGTCGCAACGTTAACCGGACATGCAGCTCGTGCAATGGGACCTTACAGTGCATACGTTGAAAATGGCCCTGCACGTGCGGCTAATATTTCTCGTAAGCTGGCTGATAGTGGTGACTTATGGGCTGATGGTGCAGAAGTTTCTCGCAGCCGTCGCGAAGACTATGATTTTATTAAACCGCGTACTTTAGCTGATGACGTATTATCAAGTAACAATGCAGCATCAGCAGTTACCGCACGTGGTCATCAGTTCCCTATGGCATTTTTAGCTATTGTTGGTGGCCTTGATAAGCATGGTTGTGAGTCAGCACAGCCTTTACCTTATGTGCATATGGATATTGCCGGTAGTGGTGTTGAAGGTGGTGATTGGCAGCACGGTAAACCAACTGCAGCAGGCTTAAGCAGTTTATTTGCTCGTTACTGCTTATAATAAGCAGTATTAAATACAACAGCCCCGTCATATAAAATGACGGGGCTTTTTTGTAATTTGTTTTTGTTAATTAATCTAATTTAAAGCGATTAACCACATCAGTTAGCTGTTGGCTACTGTGTTTAAGATTATCGCTTGCACCAGAAAGTTGTGATGTATTGGCCAGAGACTGTTCGGTTGATTGCGATAGTTCATTAATTCGCAAATTGACTTCATCCGCAGCACTTGATTGTTGCTCAGTCGCACGGGCTATTTGACCATTCATATCGGTGATCACCGACACCAGACGTTCAATTTCAGTTAATGAGGTATTGGCAGAGCCAGCTTGTTGTACTGTGCTGGTGGATAATTGTTGGCTAGCTGTCACCGCCTCTACAGCCGCCTGTGCGCCTTTTTGTAATTTGGCTATCATTGCCTGAATTTCGTCTGTGCTCTTGCCTGTGCGACTTGCAAGAGTGCGTACTTCATCAGCTACAACGGCAAACCCTCGGCCTTGTTCGCCAGCACGTGCCGCTTCGATTGCAGCATTGAGTGCCAGTAAATTGGTTTGCTCCGCAATACCGCGGATCACGTCTAGTACCGATCCTATATTATTACTTTCTTGAGCTAAATCAGCGGTAACTTGACTCACAGTTTCAATGTTTTTGGACAGTGTTTCTATGGATTGAATTGTTTTAGCAACGACTTCTTTACCTTCAGATGCATTCACCGCGGCTTGGTTAGCGGCTTGTTCAGCCGCTTCGGCATTGCGACTTACATCATGAATTTGGTGGGTCATTTGCTCCATTGCTGCAGCGACTTGCGTTGAGCTATCGTTTTGCAGTTCAATAAAAGAATGATTGGTTTTACTCGCATCATCCACTGTTTGGGCATGCTGGTTAACATCATTGGCATTATTTGCCACTTGTTTAAGTGACTCACGCATTTTGGTAGTAAATAAATTAAAGTGGCGAGATAATCGTGATACCTCATCATTACCATTTTCATCTAAGGTTTGGGTTAAATCCCCTTCACCTTGAGAGATACTTTTCATCATATTTGCAGCAAGCCGAGTTGGCAGTAAAATACTTCTGGCGATTAAGTAACTTAAACTAATTAACAGCAAAATAATCACTGCGGCATTGAGAATAACTAAATTCCGTAAGCTGGCAAAAGCGTTATCAATAGTATCAATATAAACACCTGAACCGACTATCCATTGCCACGGGGTAAAACCTTTCACATAGGCTATTTTATCAACTGGTTGATCTTTACCTGGTTTAGGCCATTTGTAAGGGATAAAACCTTCACCACTTTGCTTAACTATTTTAACCATTTCAACAAATAACGGTACGCCATCTGGGTCTTTACTGTTGCTGAGTGATTTACCGTTTAATTCTGGTTTAAAAGGATGCATAACCATGGCTGGCTGAAAATTATTGATCCAGAAGTAATTGTCATTGTCATAGCGAATACTAGCTATTGTAGCTAGAGCACCTTGTTGGGCTTGTTGCTCGGTGAGTTCGCCGCTTTGTTGTAATGAATGATAATGGGTAATAACGCTATAAGCAGCTTCAACCAGATTTTTAGTTTTCGTATATTGGCCTGCTTTGAGTGAACCATATTGCTGAGTTAAACTAGTAATACTTAAAAAAAGTAAACCAACAACGACCAAACTTACCAAAATAGCTAAGCGCTGAAAAATAGTAAAACGGCGTAGGTACGACATAAAAAATCCTTTAGAAGTGCTCGCAGAAGGCGCGCATATATTAAGCGTAGTAAATATTACTTTAAAATCTAGTTAACAGTCCCTTGTTTTGGTCTAAAGTTTTTAAATAAATAGGATTATCATTAAGTCAAAAAAAAGGCTGATTTTTCAATCAGCCGTTATGCGGTCATTACTGATTTACTCTACATCAAAATGACGATTAAAGAAGTTAGTGATTGTTTGATGCAAGTGAGTTTGCACTTGTTTACCCCGTAAGCTGTGCTTGGAACCAGGATAAGTCATCATTTCAAATTGCTTTTCGTTATCTTGCAATTGTTTAAATAACTTAGTGGCATGGGTAAACAATACGTTATCGTCGGCCATACCATGGTAGATCATTAATGGCCCTTTCAAGCCATCTGCGTATGGAAATACCGCACTGTCTGCATAGCCTTTGGCATTTGTATCAGGATGTCCTAAATAACGCTCGGTATAGTGAGTATCATACAGTGCCCAATCAGTCACTGGCGCTCCAGATACGCCTGCTTGAAAATAATCACCAGCTTTAAACATGGTCATTAATGCCATATAGCCACCGTAACTGTGACCATAAATACCAATACGTTGTGGGTCAACATAATCAAGCGTACGTAAAAATTCGACGCCTTTTATTTGATCAGCCACTTCAACCACACCTAAATGTTTGTAAATGGCATCTTCAAACTTTTTACCACGATTATACGAACCACGGTTATCTAATTGGAACACTACATAACCTTGCTGTGCCATATATTGGAAATATAAGTTTTTGCTGCGCCAACTATTGGTTACGCGTTGTGCGTGCGGGCCGCCATAGACATTGACAAGAACAGGGTGTTTTTTACCATCATTTACCGTTGCAGGTTTAAATAAACGATAGTGCATCACTTGACCATCATCAGCAGTCAAAGTGCCATATTCAGGCTCAGCTAGATCAGCAAGATAAGGGGTAAGAGGATGGTTTTCATCAAGTTTATTTTGTTCTAACCAAGTAACAAATTCACCGTTTACTTTACGCAGTGCAGCTGAGTTTGGCTTGTTGACCGATGAACTGTTATCAATAAAAGTTTTACTGTCTTTTGCCATTACCACATTGTGATAAGCACCTTGCTCAGTGATACGTTTAATATCTCCCTTTTTAAACAGTGGAACACTGTATAGCTGGCTTTCCAAAGGCGTGTCTTTGCGTCCGGCAAAGTAGACAATGCCTTTTTTCTCATCAATACCTTTTAAGCTATCAACCACCCAGTCACCATCGGTGATCTGACGCACTAACTTACCATTGGTACGATATAGATATAAATGCTTAAAGCCATTGCGCTCAGAGGCCCAAACAAAATGTTTTTTGTCTTTCAAAAACTGTAGATCAAAATGTAAGTTGATCCAGGTATCACTAGTTTCTGTTAAGGCGACTTTTTGCTCTGTTGTTTCGCTGTTATAAAAGCGCAATTCTAAGTTGTGCTGTGAGCGGTTTTGCCACTGATATGATAGGGTTTTGTCATCTTCTAACCATTTTGCACGGGCAATGTAAATGTCTTCGTCTTTACCTAAATCAACCCAATCAGTTTTTTGATTATCGAGCTTAACCACACCAAGTTGAATTTTTACATTATTAGTGCCGGTAAATGGGTAGCGTTGGTTAAACAGTTTCACTTCATCAGCGTAAATTTCATTGCGGATAGCTTCTTTAACTGGGCTTTCGTCAATGCGAGTGAAGGCTATTTTTGATTCATCACCAGACCACCAATAACCTGTCATTCGGCCCATTTCTTCTTGCGCGACAAACTCCGCCATGGCGTTTTTGATCACACCGCCGCCATCTTTACTCAGCTGAATTTCTTTACCTGATTTAAGATTTAGCGCATAAAGATTTTGTTCACGGACAAACGAGACAAAGTTTCCTTTTGGTGAAAAGCGTGCGTCGGTTTCAAATGCCTCAGTATCGGTCAGTTTACGGCTTTTTCCTGCTCCTAGCTCGTAATAATAGAGGTCACCATTAAGTGGAAATAACAAGGCTTTACCGTCTTTAGACCATTTGTATTCTAAAATACCTTTACCAAAAATACGTTGGCGCTCACGGCGTGCTTTTTCTTCGTCTGAGAGGTTTTCGGGGCCTGAAAAAAGTTTGGCAGAGTCGACTAAAATACGATTTTTGTTATCTTTTAAATTATATTCCCATAAATCATAACGGTTGTAATCGTCGCTTTTACCTTGCAGGTAGGTAACTCGGCTACCGTCTGGTGAAAACTTAAGCTGTACAGGTGCTTTACCCGCTAAACTTGGATCATCAAAAATACGTTCTAAAGTAAGAGGCTTAGCTTGCACTGTGATGGCTGTTGCCACCAAAGGTAGCAAGTATGAGAGGTGTTTAATTTTTTTTAACACGTGTTTACCTTCGCTCGAATAAAAACTGCAACGATGGTAAAGCCAAGCGTGGGCAACTGCAACTAAATGCTATAAAGTAGCGAAAATGTAATGCACTTAATTTGTAAGGAATAAAAATGACCGTTGAATTCTCTTTAGCCCCAGAACTTGCACGTGATTGTATTGAACTGGCCGATTGGCCATTATGCAAAGTGTTACTTATGAATGATAGTCAATACCCGTGGTTTATTTTAGTGCCTCGTAAAGCGAATTTAAAAGAGAGCATTGATCTAAGCGAGTCTGAACAGCTATTGCTAATGCAAGAGTCAGCGAAGTTAAGTCGGCTCCTCAAGGAGGTACTTAACCCAGATAAACTTAATGTCGCAGCGCTTGGTAACATGGTTCCACAGTTACATATTCATCATATTGCCCGCTATAAAACCGATGTCGCATGGCCTGCGCCAGTATGGGGGAAGTATCCCGCCGTGCCTTACAGTGAAGAGCAATTGGCACGTTTAAAAACACATTTTTAATCGTGGTTGAGTGTTTATATAACAGAATTTTATCATGGAATTATGACTTTTAGTTGGGTGAAAATAGACTATGCTTAGGGTCACTAAGTCGTGGCTGTTTATTACATTCAGTATATAAGGATTGCAAACTAACGGATGAAAGCTTTTGTATTGTTTACCTTGTTAATTGTATTTTCGCATCACAGTGCAGCAAATACATTTTACTTTGTTGGTACCACCTTTCCGTCGGTACTTGAAAAAAATGAACAAGGTCAAATAGAAGGCTTAGGCGCCGACATCGCAGGTGAGATTTGCCTGCGTTTAGGTTGCCAAATTAAAATTGATATTTTGCCATTTAAACGGGCGCTAAAAATGATTGAACTTGGCAAAGCTGATGCATTTATAGGCCCTTATAAGTCGGCTATTAGAGAGCAATATATGGTTTATAGTGAGGCTGCTTTCTATCAAGATCCGCTGGTTTTTTATGTCAAAAATAGTAATGAATTCCAGTGGCATAATAATTTAGAGACATTAAAAGAGTTATCGGTAGGATTAACAAGAGGTTGGAACTATGGTGACGATTTTGAGCAATATAAAAGTCAGTTGGAGGTTTCTGAAGTGGGTACTGTAGAAGCCAGTTTTTTGCAATTAATTCATGACCGTGTCGATATTATAGTGACTCATCCAAGAGCCGCACAGCCCGTTATTAAGCAGTTAAGTTTAGCTAATCAAGTTAAACAGTTACAACCGGCATTAATTGTTAATAAAGGCTATTTTGGTTTTTCAAAAAAACGTAATTTAAATGAGTTTATTACCTTATTCGATAAAGAATTAAATAATATGATTGCTAATGGTGAAGTAAAAAAAATGAGTGAAAAATATGGTTTAGCATTCCCGTAATAGCAATATTGAATTAAAAAAGGCGTTTTAGGTGAGCCCCTAAAACGCCTTTTTAGTATTAATTATATTATTCTAAACCTAACTCTTTCTTACCTTGTTTAAATGTGACATCTACAGGGATATTAGCTTGGCTTAGTTTTTCTAAATCTTTAGCAAGTTCCACTTTGATATCACCATGTGTGGCAATCAGTTGATCAACTTTCTCATAATCACCATCACCTTGTAAGGTTAAGATCAAACCAGATAGCTTGGCCATTGCTTGGCCCATTTTTTCCATATTTACGCTGTAAAGGCCTTGCTCATTTTTAGAGAATGCACCTTCTTCTGCGAAAAAGTTAAAGCGGATCATATTTGCTTTACCATGGGCACTTGATGCGCCAAAACGCACTGAGCGGAAAATACCGGCCATAAAAGTGATGTAATAATCTTCAAGTGTTCCCTCTGTGATCTCACCTTTTTTGAGTAACTGCTCAACCATGTACAAGCCTAAGATATCGGCTTTGCCTTCTTCTAAAGCACTGGCATGTTCTTGTAAAGACTGACGAACAGTGCCTTTACCTGTGATAGTATTTTTTATCCCTAAACCATGAGCGACTTCATGGAACATGGTATTGGCAAAAAATGCATCGAAAGTAATGTGTTTACGTTGCTCAGGAACAATTAACTGCTCAGCGATTGGCACCAATATTTTATCAAACTTAGCGCGCATAGCATTTTTCAGTTGTAAACGGCGAGTGCCTTTTTCAAGTTGTACTTGTTCGTCATTTGGTAAGTTAATAGCAATAGTTTTACTGCCAGCATTAGAATGGCCTGCGTAGTAAACAACATCATATGCATTTAAGTCCGCATCAGAGCCTGGCACTTCTTGTTTGTATTTGCCATCAACAGGGAGGCCTTTTTGTAGCTCTGGTAAAAATGCTGCAAATTTAGCAAGGCGCTCTGACCATGCTAAATCTTTCACTAATACATACGATTCGAAGGCTGCGCGAGAGCCGAACAATTGATCTTCATAGGTTTCGATTGGACCAATAACGATATCGATGGGGTTGTTCTTCATGTCCATCCAAGCAAAGTCTGATGCTTGATAATCATCGTTTTGTAGTGCATCTGCACGTAAATTCAGGTAACTAGCAAACTCTTTATCATCGGCAAGCTTGCTCGCCTCACGTAATAAGTTAGCCGCTTTTTCAAGGGCTTGAGCATATTCAACCGAATAGGCAACGCTATATAGCTTGCCTTGCTCATCTCGCTTAATGACTGAATACAGGCCATTTTTATCTGCTACGTCAGCCTTGTTTAGCTCTTCTTTAGTGATATCGGCTGGATAAAATTGAGCTCCGGCTGTTTTATCTTCATAGCCTGACAAAAAGACTTGATCGCCATTTAATCTATCCCATGGTCCATAGTTAATATCGGCAAATTTTTGTACTTTAGGATCATTGATTTTGGCTAAAAATGCCGCTTTATCTTCACCAAATGCTTGGCGCCAGAATAGATCATCCATAATTTTAGACGCATCAATAAGTTTTGCTATTAACGCTTTTTGGTTGTCGCTTAAATGTGATAAATCAGTCGTTAAACTAAAATCGGTATAGATATCAAGGCGACTAGTGTCAGCGTTAACAAGTTGTGGGCCGCTATCTTGTACTTGCTTAATTGAGGCTGCTGCGTCAGTTGACGCTTTAGGTGCGCTGGCTTGGTCTGAACATGCACTAAGAAAAACGGCACCGGTGAGAATAAGTGCTTGGCTAATTTTATTGAGAGTCATTATATTGCCTGTTAAAAAGTAAGTTTAATTATAGATACCCTTGAGAGGGTATTTCGCTTCCTTGTTATGCCAGCATTAAAGCAAATCTTATGCGTAAATAGCAAGTTTCCTGTGTTGTGATGGTCTTAGCGAAGGGATATAAAGTGTAGTAGAAAAATAAACTAATATAATTTCTGTAATTTTCTTAACTTTAGCGGTAACTTAGACAATACTGTATTTATAAAAAATAAACATTCCATGGTTTGGGTGTATTAACAAATCAATACAAAAGGATGGCACATTTATGTCAACAGAAAACGCACTACTGACCATTTTGGTTGATCGTATAAATAATGACACGTTAGTTTTACCCACCTTGCCTGAGGTTGCGGTTCGTGTACGTCAAGCTGCCGATAATCCAGATGTAAACTTAGCGCAAATGGCTGATGTGATCTCTCATGATCCGGCATTAGCAGCACGGATGATAAAAGTCGCAAATAGTGCTTTTATGGGGCGAACAGTTAAAGTTTCTAATATAAATCAAGCGGTAACGCGTATTGGTCTGCGTCAAATCAAAAATATCGCAACAGCAATGGCGATGGAGCAACTGTTTGTTTCAAATAATGAGCTGATCAAAGGTTACATGGATAAGGCATGGCAGAAGACCTTAAAAGTAGCATGTCACTCAATTACTGTGATGGAGTTTTTCCTTAAGAAAAACAAGCAGACCTCATTGAATCGTGACACCATTACACTGGCATCACTAGTTTATAATATTGGTGTATTGCCTATTTTGACTGAAGCGGAACGTCACCCGGAAGTATTTGCCAATCCAAGCTTTTTAGCGCATGCGATTCAAAAGCTTAGCGGTAAAGTAGGGGGAGCCATCATGCGTGCTTGGGAGTTTACTGATGAATTTGTTGAAGTAGCAGAAAGCTGGGCCAATCCTAACTATCGCCCAGAGCATATTAGCTATGTTGATTTCATTCGTATTGGCGCGATTATGGAAGGTATTTTACAAGTTTCAGATAAGTCTGCAGCATTACAAACTTATATTGATAAAGGTGTGATCCCATCACTTGATATCTTCTCAAGTGATGAATATAACGATATGCTCGATGATGTGAAATCGGTATTTAGTTAAGTTAATTCGTCAGTTAAAAAAAGCGCCAATAGGGCGCTTTTTTAGTATTTAAAACTTAGTCAAAATTTAGGCTAAATCTTCCACGTCACCTAAACCAGCCGTAAGTTCTTCTAGCATTAGTTTAATTTCTTCAGAGGCGAGAATAAAGTCAGCATCAAGTTTGACCAACATATCTTCTTTAGGGATGTCGGCGTTTTCTTCTTTTAATGTTTCAGAGTAGCTTAAGCGCTTAATAGAGCCATCATTTTGCAGCATGAACTTCAGGCGCTCTTGCCAATCTAGTGCAAGTTTTGTTACTCGCTTACCGCTTTCAAGGTGCGATTTAACTTCATCACAGGCTAAATCATGGCCTTTAAGCTTAACTTGAGCACCGCTATCGTCTGCTTCTTCAAGCTCTGCGTCAGAGCCAATAGCAAAGCCCTCAGGTGTACTGAAGTTAGTTAACCAGTCCGTTAAAAACACATCTAAGTCATAGTTTGCAAATGCAGGAACTACCGGCAATGTACCTAGTGATTTGCGAAGTAGTGCTAGTAACTCTTCTGCTTTATTAAAGCTACCACTGTTGACGATTACCCAGCCATTTTCTTGGTCAATAAAGGCAAACTGTAAACTCGACTTTTTAAAGGCTTGCGGTAATAAGCTATGGAGGATATTTTCTTTGAGCTCGTCTTTTTCTTTTTTCTTAACAGGGCGATTTTCTTCTGCTTCGATAAGTTCTATTTTTTCAGCAACCATATCGTTGATAACGGATGCAGGAAGTACTTTTTCTTCACGTTTAGCACAAACCAAAATACTCTTTTGCGAGAAATGGGAAAGGGTATCACCATGTTTACCAAAGGCTTTGGTCCAGCCAAATGTACTTAAATCTTGACTACCGCAAGGGCGAAATAAATCTTGCTCTAAGGCTTTCTCAAAGTCTTCTTGGGTGTACGACACGTCTTGCTTAAAGCGGTAACAAATAAGGTTACTAAACCACATAGGGAGATTGATCCATTCGGTAAATTTACCCAATCATAACAATAAAAAGCTGATGCGCAAATGACTGATTGGCCAAACGTTTAGCAATTAAGCAAAGTGTTAGGCAAACAGTCTCGGCGCATTAGTTATTAAATATAGACAAAGGTTTTGGCATGTCTTTAGGGAAACTAATATGATAATGCAAGCCGTTCCCCGGTGAGCTTGTCGCATCGATTTCGCCGCTCAAGGTTTGCTTGACCAAATTGAAAGTAATGTGTGTGCCCAGACCACTGCCGCCTTGATCGCGTTTAGTCGTAAAAAACGGATCAAACAGTTTTTCAAGTTGCTGTTCGGTAACGCCATTGCCATTATCTTTAAAGTCGATAATCACTTGGTCATCTTCATCTTTAATAGCAATGTCTATAATGCCATTGCTGACACCATCGAATCCGTGGATCAATGAATTCATAATCAAATTGGTAAAAATTTGACTGATAGCACCAGCAGGTAGATTTAAGGTTAAATCTACCGGGCAATCTAAATTAATATGATGACTGGTATTTTTTATCTTAGGGTGTAATGAGCGAATAATTTCACCTAGATATTCTTTTAGGTTGATAGTGCGCACAGCTTCACTGGCTTGATCAACCGCAATTTGCTTAAAGCTGGCAACCAGCTCTGAAGCACGGTCTAGGTTAGTGGTTAATAGGCTAGTACTTTGTTTGGCATCATTAATAAACTCCTCAAGTGCTTTAGGCGAGAGTGTTTTCTCTTTGTAAGCGTTTTCAATTTGTATTAAACGCTCTTGCAAAAAGGATGTGGCAGTAACCCCTATACCGACCGGGGTATTGATATCGTGGGTAATACCGGCAACTAAACCACCCAAAGCGGCCATTTTTTCTGAGCTGACTAAACGCTCTTGCGCCATATTGAGTTCATCAACATAACGTTGCATTTCAGTTTGTTTAGTTAGTAGCTCTTGCTCAGTATGGCGACGCAAATCAACTTCTTCGGTGAGCGTTAGTTTTTGTTTTTCCAACTCGTATTTTTGTTGCTGTAAATCCATCATAGCTTGACTTAAATTTGATGTTTTACGTGCCACTTCTTGTTCAAGTTGTAGATTTTGCTGATCGAGCTTTTCGTTACTTATTATCAATGCTTTTTGAGTTTGTTCAAGCTCTTTGCGGTATTGCACAACTTTATCGATCAACTTATTGAATGATTGTTCCATTACTTTTAATTCGTTGTGCTCAGTTGTTTCAATTTCGATATGTTGACCTTCGAGGTCATCTAATTGAAGATCTTCAATTTGCTCTGTTAGTTGTGCTAGAGGTTCAGTGAGTAGTTTTCTAAATGCCATTAAGAATAAGATGATTAAAAATGTAGTTTTGATCATCGCATTGCCAATTAAAAAATAAATTGAGATCATAATGCGACTAAATACCACTTCTCGGCTCGAAAATAGCGTGACATCACCAACTTGGGTGGCGCGGCCAGAAAATTCAAAGATCAATGGAAAGGTATAACCGAATAAGCCAGATGGAGTATCTTCGATAATCGCTTCTTCTTGTACTAATTGTTGGCTATATAGCTCGCGAATATCGAGTGAGCGACCTAATTGTGAGATTATCTCGCCGCTATCATCACGTACAATAATACCTTCAATCATTGGAATTGCTAATAAGCCTTCTGCTGTGGTGATGGTTTGTTTAGTGTTTAGCTCCCAAATAGCACGGGTTAAACTACGACTAAATGTTTTTTGTAAGGTCGTCAGTTCGTCACGTATATAATCTTTCGTGTTTACATATTCTGCAATAACTTGCCCGCACGTGACTACAAAAGTTAATAAAAAGTAGACGGATAACACGCTGGTAAGTAGCTTTTTTGATAGGCTTTTTTGTAGCATCGGTGGCCTATAGCTCCTTTATTTTTTTTACAAAGCTTAATTAATACCCTAGCAACGAGTACACTCAGTATTAAAGTTAGCTAATAAATGTTTAAAAATAAATAAAATAATCTTATTTAACAGTACAAACATTGTTAATTTTTCTTTTTTTAGCAAAAACTTAAGCTTATCGCTGTTAAATTTTTGTGTTATAAAATCACAACATTACTACAACATCGTTATTTATTGAGTGATAAGTTGTCTGCTCAGTAATCTATTATCCGTATTTTTAGTTGTCTATATTATGAATTTTTCCGTACTGGTGTGTGATGATTCAACAGTAGCACGCAAACAAGTTATACGCTGTTTAAATGAGTGTATCTCAGCAGATATTATGCAAGCAAAAAATGGCCGTGAAGCGTTAGAGTTAATGCATATACATAACTTCGATTTACTGTGTCTTGACTTAACTATGCCCGAAGTTGATGGAGTACAAGTTCTTGAAGGTATTAAAGCACAAAAAATTGAATGCTTTGTGCTGGTAATTTCGGCAGATATTCAACTTGAAATGAAACAACGCGTCGCTAAGTTGGGAGCTATAGCCTTCGTTGATAAGCCGATAGATAAAACAAGATTAAATGAAATACTGCATAAATTTGGCATTCATTAGATTTCTTTATAATCAAAAGGCATAATTTATCTTTTTATTTGGGGTTGACAGAATAGCCCTGTTTAAGGCAGTCTAAGGGCTATGAAAACAAATAATCACGCATTGACCATTATTATTACAACCACCATTCTTACTGGATAGTGGCATAGGTCGGTGCAACAAATTTAAAGGCCTGTGTTCACAACGAACACAGGCCTTTTTTCGTTTTATGGGATGAGGAAACATAAAAAATGCGAGTATTAAAATTTGGTGGGTCGTCACTTGCTGACTTTGCCTGCCTACAACAGGTAGCACAGTTAGTTAAAGCACAATTAAAAGACGAAATGTTATTGGTGCTATCGGCTCCAGGTGGCATGACCGATTCATTGGTTGCACTGGCAAGCGCTGCTGAACAAGGACTTGATTATGATACACAGTGGCACGCATTAATTGAGCGTTGCCAAAGCTTAAAAGCAGCCGTTGAAGCTGAATATGGTAGTGTTCAAAACTGGCCTGATTTAAACGAACTGCAAAATAAGCTAGCGGGTGTCAAACTCATCCAATGTTGTCCAGATCAAGTGCGTGCTTATGTTATTAGTTTTGGTGAGCGCATCAGTGTATCACTGATGCAGTGTCTATTAAGCTCACATAACGCCCACTACCTCGAAGCAACCGATTGTATTGCATCAACTAATGGTCATATTGATGCAGAAGCTGATCTAGTGGCGAGTAAAATTCGTTTTCAAACGGCTTTAAAAGCTAATCCTGCGACTATTTATATTATGCCTGGCTTTACAGCTAGCAACGAACAAGGCCAGCTAACTACACTGGGACGTAATGGCTCAGATTATTCAGCCGCAATTGCCGCAGCGTGTTTAGAAGCTGAAGTATGTCAAATTTGGACTGACGTTGATGGTGTGTACAGTGCTGATCCGCGTTATATCAAAAAAGCCACTAAAGTTGATTTTTTATCATATAAAGAAGCTATGGAGCTTTCTTACTTTGGTGCCAAAGTTCTCCATCCTAAAACAATTCTACCGTGCGCTAAAGCTGGCGTGCCGTGTGAAATTAAAAATACCCATAATCCGGATGCACAAGGATCACTGATCAGTAATGATAATGTGTCATCGGAGCCGGTAAAAGCGTTATCTAGTTTACAAAATCTTGCGATGCTAACGGTTTCAGGCCCCGGCATGAAAGGTAAAGTAGGCATGGCATCAAAAGTTTTTAATGCCCTTGCTCACGATAATGTTTCGATTGTACTGATCACTCAATCGTCATGTGAATTTAGTATCAGCTTCTGTGTCCATGAATCAGATTTGCCATTGGCTCTTGAGGCATTGCAAACTGCGTTTGAGCTTGAATCACAGGCGGGACTAATTGAACCTGTACAAGTGCAGCGTAATTTAGCAATCGTTACTTTAGTGGGTGATAATATGCGCGCTCATAAAGGCTTAGCTGCTAAATTTTTCGCATCACTTGCCCAAGCACAAGTTAACATTGTCGCTATTGCCCAGGATTCAACTGAAAGTGCAATTTCAGCAGTGATTGACGGCGAGCTGTGTAATGATGCTGTAAAAGTGTGTCACGAAAACTTCTTCACTCATATCCCATCAATTGATGTATTTTTATTAGGCTGTGGTTTAGTTGGCCAAGAACTTATTAAGCAGTTAGAGCGTCAGCAAGCATGGCTTGAAAAACGTAATATCAAACTAAACTTGTATGGTGTTGCTAATTCACGTCAATTACATCTTGATAGCGAAGGAATTGCTTTTGACGATTGGCAGCAAAAGTTGGCAGCATCAGAACAACCGTTTGACCTCAAACTGGTTGAACAATTTGTTAGGCAAAATCATTTAATCAATCCAGTGCTGGTTGATTGTACGTCTTCAGATGCTTTAGCGGCTCAGTATGTAGACTTTTTGAATGCCGGTTTCCACGTTGTGGCTGCAAATAAAAAAGCCAATACAAGTTCATATGCTTATTACCAAGATTTAATTACAGCAACGCAAAAAAATAATCGTAAGTTTTTATACGAAACAAATGTCGGTGCAGGTCTTCCAGTAATCGATAACTTACAGTCACTGTTTGGTGCTGGCGATGAGTTACTTGAATTTAGCGGAATTTTATCCGGTTCATTGTCATATATGTTTGGCGCATTGCAAGATGGTTTATCACTGTCTGAGGCAACCATTAAAGCAAAAGAGAGTGGTTTTACTGAGCCAGATCCACGTGATGATTTATCGGGCACTGATGTCGCGCGTAAGTTATTAATTATTGCCCGCGAAGCAGGTATGAAATTAGAGTTGAGCGATATCGAAGTTGAATCAGTGCTTCCTTTGGGTTTTGCCCAAGGTGATAACGTTGACGAATTTATGGCTAAATTGCCAAGTTTAGATGCTGCGTTTAATGACCGTATTCAAAGTGCTGCAAGTGAAGGCAAAGTGTTGCGTTATGTTGGTACTATCAAACAAGGCCACTGCAAAGTAGGTATTGAAGCGGTAGATGAAAAGCATGCTCTGGCTGTTATTCGTGACGGCGAAAATGCCTTAGCAATTTTGAGTGCATACTATCAACCACGTCCATTTGTTATTCGTGGTTATGGTGCCGGCTCAGCAGTGACTGCGGCCGGGGTATTTGCTGACATTTTAAAAACGTTATCGCGCTAGGAGAGTATAATGATCGAAGTATATGCTCCAGCCTCAATCGGTAATTTTGCAGTTGGTTTTGATGCCTTAGGTGCTGCGCTTGCTCCTATTGATGGCACGTTATTAGGTGATGTTGTTGCGGTAAGTTCTAGCGAGCTTGACGAATTTATATGCTCTGGGGATTACGCAGATAAACTACCAAGCGATGCCAGTGAAAATTTAGCGTATCAGTGTTTAGTGCATTTTCGTGAACATGTAGCGCCAACCATGCCAAGCGTTAAACTGGAATTAAAAAAGAACTTACCAATTGGCTCGGGTCTTGGTTCAAGTGCTTGCTCTGTAGTAGCCACATTTGCGGCGCTGGATCAGTTTGCAGGTACTGCACTGAGCCAAGTGCAGTTAATTGAATTAATGGCTGATTTTGAAGCGATTGTCAGTGGCGGTCGTCATTACGACAATATCACTCCGTGTTACTTGGGTGGTTTGCAGCTTACTGGTGATTTAATTCCAAATAAATCAATTGCTTTACCGGTTGATGAGCGTTGGTATTACGTAGCGGCTTTTCCTGGTTTTTCACTTAATACCGCTAAAGCGCGTTCAGTGTTACCAAAACAGCTAAGTATGCATGCGAGCGTTGAATTTGCGCAGCGCTTATCAGCGTTTAGTACTTTATTGTTAACTAGCCGATTTGATGAAGCACTCTCCATCATGAGTGATGAAATAGCGGAGCCGCATCGTGCGCCACTGATCAATGGTTTTAGTGAAGCTAAAGCGGCGCTGCCAGAGTTTGGTGCTGAGATTGTCAGTATCTCAGGTGCTGGTCCTACATTATTTACCGTGTGCAAAACGCTTGAAGCTGCACAGCAATGCGCACAGTGGCTTGAACAAAACTATATTAATGAGCAAGGCTTCTGTCACATTTGTAAACTCGATAACGCCGGCACGCGTCAGCTATAAGAATTTAAGGAACTAATAATGCAATTACATAATTTAAAAGATGATTCTCAAAAAGTGTCGTTTGTTGAAGCAGTTAAAACAGGTTTAGGACGTAATCAAGGAGTATTTTTCCCTGAATCGCTCGCGCCTTTAGCTGATGTTGATAGTTTACTCGATATGGACTTTGTTACTCGTAGCAGTAAGATTTTATCGCATTTGATTGGTGATGAATTACCTGCTGATACGGTTGCACAAATGGTGCAAAATGCCTTTAACTTTCCTGTTAAATTAGTTGAAGTTGAAGACAATATTTATTGTTTAGAGTTGTTCCATGGGCCAACGCTTGCATTCAAAGACTTTGGCGGTCGCTTTATGGCTGAGTGCTTGGCACAATTTAGCCAAGGTGAAAAAACCACAATACTCACAGCAACCTCAGGGGACACTGGGGCAGCTGTTGCGCATGCGTTCTATAACAAGCCAAATATTGATGTGGTTATCCTGTATCCAAAAGGTAAAATCTCATTAGCACAGCAAAAATTGTTTACTACTTTGGGTAATAATATCCATTGCTACGCTGTAGATGGTAGCTTTGATGATTGCCAAGCGATGGTTAAAAATGCCTTTTTAGATGATGAAGTTAAATCTCGTTTAGGTTTAAATTCAGCTAATTCTATCAATATAAGTCGCCTTGTTGCACAAGTATGTTATTACTTTGAAGCAATAGCGCAATTACCAAAAGAGCAGCGCGCCAAAGCACATATCTCAATACCTAGTGGTAACTTTGGTAATGTATGTGCGGCGATGATCGGTGCGGTGATTGGTTTACCGGTCGCTAAACTTAGCGCTACAACCAATCAAAATGACACTGTACCGCGCTTTATCCTTGATAAAAACTGGGCGCCTAATGCCACAATCGAGTCATTGTCTAATGCCATGGATGTGAGTAAACCTAATAATTGGCCACGTGTACAAACCATGCTTGATAACAAATGGTTTAGTTATGATGATTTTTATTCAACTAGTGTTGATGAAAATGATACCCAAGCAGTGATGAAAAAAATTCATCAAACAGGCTATGTTGCAGAACCACATACAGCGATTGCTTACCAGGGCCTAAAAGCTAACTTAGCAACTGATTCTGCTGGTATTTTTCTGGCAACAGCGCATCCGGCTAAGTTTAAAGAAAGTGTTGAAGAGATTTTAAATATTGAACTTGAAATGCCAAAACCACTAGCTGATGCATTAGCTAAACCATGCTTAGCCGAGGATATCGCAGATGATTACGATATCCTGCGTGAAATATTATTAGCTAAACTAGGTTAGTTTTTACCCGCTCAGTAAAACTAAAAATAAACGGCATATGTGAAAGCAATGTCGTTTTTTATTGCTTTAAATTGTACTTAATAGCAGTAATGGAAAATTAAACTATTGAACGTGAACGGCGGTTTAGCACTCGTAAACAAAAAATTAAAATGGCTATAAGGCAGATCATAATCCCTGCAAGTATAACTAATTCATTCGCTACCCAATGGATTAGGAGTAATCCGCACATAAATAAAATAAATGGTTTAAATTCATAATAATAAAAGTGTTTGTTAACTTTAATGCGATTTACTTTATGATCTTTACGCCGTGAATTTGAGCGTAATCGCCAAATGTTGGCACCATTGAAGAATAAAAAAATACCAATGGCTGTTGGTAAAACAGTGCTGAAAAGTAAAATGCAAAGTCCGCCAACAATGACATAACAATAAGGAATTGATTCGTAAATAGGTTTAGCTAGCATAGTAAATTAGTTCATCATCCATGATTACATTGGTATCATAATAGTGTAAACAATCGCGAATGCAACAGATTGAGGTATAAATAATGTAAATGTTATTTGCTTTTATTCATTAAAATTTCTGATGCTTTAATAAAAAAATATCATTACAAAAACACTGTGAATTAAATTCAATCCCTGTTTAAATATGTTCATCTTTACACCATAGGCAAATTGACGTTTTCAGCGTATAATTCAGCCTTCAAAATACCATACACGTTGCCCTAGGAGCCCCCATGTTAGAACGTAGCATGAATATTTCGGATTTCGATCCAGAGTTATTTGAAGCAATCACTAAAGAGACTGCTCGCCAAGAAGAACACATCGAGCTTATCGCATCTGAGAACTACTGTAGCCCACGCGTACTAGAAGCGCAGGGTTCACAGCTAACAAACAAATATGCTGAAGGTTATCCGGGCAAGCGTTACTACGGTGGTTGTGAGCATGTTGACGTGGTTGAACAACTAGCGATTGACCGTGCAAACGAATTGTTTGGTTCAGATTATGCTAACGTTCAGCCTCACGCAGGTTCACAAGCAAATGCTGCTGTGTTCTTAGCTTTATTAGATGCTGGCGATACAGTGTTAGGTATGAGCTTAGCTCATGGTGGTCACTTAACGCATGGTTCACATGTAAGCTTCTCTGGTAAGCTTTATAACGCAATCCAATACGGACTTGACGAAGCGACTGGCGAGATTGATTACGCACAAGTTGAAGCACTTGCACTTGAGCACAAACCAAAAATGATCATCGGTGGTTTCTCAGCATACTCAGGTATTGTTGATTGGGCTAAATTCCGTGAAATCGCTGACAAAGTAGGCGCTTACTTGTTTGTTGATATGGCTCACGTTGCAGGCCTTATTGCTGCTGGTGTTTACCCAAGCCCAGTACCACATGCACATGTTGTTACTACAACTACGCATAAGACATTAGCCGGCCCACGTGGTGGTTTGATTATTTCTGCTTGTGGCGACGAAGCTATTTATAAAAAGCTTAACAGTGCAGTATTCCCTGGTGGCCAAGGTGGTCCTTTATGTCACATTATCGCTGCCAAAGCAGTGGCATTTAAAGAAGCATTACAACCAGAGTTTAAAGTATACCAAACTCAAGTTGTGAAAAATGCTAAAGCTATGGTTGCAGTAATGCAAGAGCGCGGTTATAAGATCGTATCTGATAAAACAGAAAACCACTTGTTCTTACTTGATCTAATTGATAAAGACATCACTGGTAAAGACGCAGATGCGGCTTTAGGTAATGCTAATATCACCGTAAATAAAAACTCAGTACCAAATGACCCACGTTCACCGTTTGTAACGTCTGGTTTACGTATTGGTTCACCGGCAATCACACGCCGTGGTTTTAAAGAAGCTGAGTCTAAAGAGCTTGCTGGCTGGATCTGTGACGTACTAGACAACATCAACGATGAGTCAGTACAAGCACAAGTAAAAGAGAAAGTTAAAGCAATCTGTAAAAAATTACCTGTTTACGCTTAATTGAGTTACAAACAGTAATTTAGATCACAATAGCTTAGTTTTTTGCTATTATAAAGGCCGCCTAAAAGCGGCCTTTTTTGTTTTTAACGGAAGCTGATACCTATGCATTGTCCATTTTGCACCGCAAAAGATACCAAAGTGATTGACTCGCGTTTAGTGGGAGGTGGCCACCAAGTAAGGCGACGCCGTGAATGCAATGAATGTCATGAACGCTTTACTACCTTTGAAGGCGCAGAACTTGTAATGCCTCGGGTGATCAAACAAGACGGTAGCCGTGAACCTTTCAATGAAGATAAACTCCTTAATGGTCTACACCGCGCATTAGAAAAACGCCCCGTCAGTACCGAGCAAGTTGATGAAGTGGTCAATATTATTAAATCGCAATTACGTGCCACCGGCGAGCGTGAGATTTCCAGTCACTTGATTGGCGAATGCATTATGGAAGCGTTGAAAAAACTCGATAAAGTCGCTTACGTCAGATTTGCATCGGTATACCGTTCATTCGAAGATATTCGTGAATTTGGTGAAGAAATTGCCCGTTTGGGAGAGTGATATGAACCAATATCAGTTTAGCGAACAAGATTTCTCTTATATGACCCGAGCGATTGAGCTTGCCAAACAAGGACGCTTTACTACCACCCCAAACCCAAACGTTGGCTGTGTATTAGTAAAAAATGACGTTATTGTTGGTGAAGGTTTTCATCAAGTTGCCGGCCAAGGCCATGCTGAAGTGAATGCATTAGCAATGGCGGGTAGCCAAGCCTTTGGTGCAACTGCTTATGTCACGCTTGAACCTTGTAGCCATTTTGGTCGCACACCGCCGTGTGCCGAAGGTTTAAAAGCTGCTGGCGTAGTAAAAGTAATTGCTGCTATGGTTGATCCAAACCCGCAGGTAGCCGGTAAAGGTTTAGCTATTTTAGCGGACGCGGGCATTGAGGTTGCGTCAGGTTTGTTAGAACAACAAGCAAGGCTGTTAAACCGTGGCTTTTTAAAGCGCATGGAGCAAGGTATGCCATTTATTACCTGCAAAATGGCCGCAAGCCTTGATGGTAAAACGGCACTTAAAAACGGTCAAAGTAAGTGGATAACGGGCCCTAAGGCTCGCCAAGATGTGCAACTACAGCGCGCACAAAGCTGCGCTATTTTAACCGGCGCGGACACAGTATTAGTTGATAATGCAAAACTCAATGTTCGTGTTGATGAGCTGCCAGAGCCGTTACCAACGCAATTACCTGTACGCCAACCTGTACGTATTATTATTGATTCACAAAATCGTTTAACACCTGAGCAAGCATTATTTAGCATTGCCAGTGAAGTAATTATTCTTACCACTGAACTTGATAAATCACAGCAATGGCCTCATTACGTAAGCCATATTGTAGTACCAGAAAAAAATAATAAAGTTGATTTAGTGGCTGCCATGAAACTTTTAGCGCAGCAACAGTTTAATCATATTTGGTTAGAGGCAGGGGCAACCTTAGCGGGCCAAATGACTGAATGTAATTTAATTGATGAATATATTGTTTATCTGGCGCCGAAGTTGTTAGGGAATGACGGCAAAAGCTTACTAAACTTTACAGAGCTGACAAGTATGCAGGACGTTGTTAATTTATCAATTAATGAGTGTGTGTGTATCGGTGACGATATTCGTATCACGGCGACACCACGCAAAGCCTCATCTAAACCAAATAACTAAAGAGTAACCACTATGTTTACTGGGATCATCGAAGCAACGGGCACTATTAGCGAGTTACAACAAAAGCAAGGCGATTTAGCTATCCGCATTAAAAGTAATAACCTTGATATGGCCGATGTAAATTTAGGCGATAGCATTGCAACTAATGGGGTTTGCTTAACGGTTGTGGCCAAGCACAGTGATGGATTTAGCGCTGACTTATCAAATGAGACGATTAGTTTAACGGGATTTGCTCACTATAAACAAGGGCAAACTGTAAACCTTGAGAAAGCCATGCAGCCAGTATCTCGTTTAGGTGGTCACTTAGTTTCAGGGCATGTTGATGGCATCGCGACTATTACCGCAATTACGCCTAATGCGCGTGCCGTTGAGTACTGGTTAAGCACCGATGTACAACTAATGAAATATATTCCTTATAAAGGCTCGGTATGCATTGATGGTATTAGCCTAACAGTAAATGCAGTAGCTGATAATAAATTTAAACTGACAATTGTGCCGCACACTAGTGAGCAAACAACTATTGCTGATTTTAAAGTAGGCACGCAAGTGAACTTAGAAGTAGATCAAATCGCGCGTTATTTAGAGCGTTTGATCAAAGGGGCAGAGCAGCCAGCTAGTTCAGATATTTCAATGAGTTTACTCGCCCAAGCCGGTTTTATTAAATAAACGCACTCCACAACTTACACGAGCAGATTATGAATTTACACAGCGCACAAGAAATTATTGATGACATTAAAGCCGGTAAAATGGTTATTTTAATGGATGATGAAGACAGAGAAAATGAAGGCGATTTAATTATCGCAGCCGAGCACATTAGTGCTGAAGCGATCAATTTTATGGCCACTCATGGTCGTGGTTTAATTTGCCTAACAATGACTCAAGAGCGCTGTGAGCAACTTGACTTACCATTAATGGTAAAAAACAATGGTGCGGCATTTTCGACTAACTTTACGATGTCGATTGAAGCATCGAAAGGTGTGACTACGGGGATTTCTGCTGCTGATCGCGCTCGTACTGTGCAAGCTGCGATTGCCAAAGGTGCTGTACCAAGTGATATCGTTCAACCTGGGCATATCTTTCCTATTATGGCACAACCAGGTGGCGTATTAACGCGTGCCGGTCACACTGAAGCCGGTTGTGATTTAGCCCGCTTAGCCGGTTTAGAGCCTTCATCAGTAATTGTGGAAATTCTTAATGCTGATGGCACCATGGCGCGTCGTCCTGATTTAGAAGTATTTGCTGAGCAACATAATATCAAAATTGGCACTATTGCTGATTTAATTGAATACCGTAACATGAATGAAACCACCATTGAGCAAGTGGCAAAATGTAAGTTGCCAACCGTACATGGTGAGTTTGATTTAGTTACTTATAAAGATACCATTGACGGCCAGTTACATTATGCGCTGTTAAATGGTGAGGTTAAAACTAATGAACCAACCTTAGTACGGGTTCATTTAAAAAGTACCTTCAATGATATTTTGTTATCTGATCGCAGTGCCGATAGAAGCTGGGGCTTGTCAGATGCCATGGCTTATATTGCAAAGCATCAAGGTGTGTTAGTTATTCTAGGTAAGCAAGAATGCACCGAAGAACTAGAAGCGACAGTCAAAGCGTTTGCTGCAGAAGATGCTGGTGAGACGGTCGCGCATCGTAAATTCCAAGGTACTTCACGCACCGTAGGCGTAGGGTCACAAATTTTAGCTGACTTGGGCATTGAAAAAATGCGTTTGATGAGCTTACCTAAAAAGTACCATGCGTTATCGGGCTTTCACTTAGAAGTGGTTGACTACGTAGAGCCACAATAAGCACAACGCTTAAACTAGGCTATTATTTTATTTATATGGTATGATGCGCAGCAATTTTTGCGCAATCGCAACCGCTTGAACTTATTTTTTAGGGTTATCGAATGAAAATTATTGAAGGTAATAAATACGCTCCTGGCAAGAAATTCGCTATCGTTATTTCTCGTTTTAATGACTTTATTGGTAGTAGTCTATTAGCTGGTGCTGTTGATGAATTAAAACGTACTGGTGGTGTATCTGATGATGATATTACCGTAGTTTATGTACCAGGTGCGGTAGAATTACCTTTAGCGGCGAAACGCGTTGCAGCAAAAAAAGAGTATGATGCAATCATCGCTTTAGGCGTTGTGATCAGAGGTGGTACACCACATTTTGATCTTGTCGCTGGCGAATCAAATAAAGGCTTAGCGCAAGTGTCGCTTGAGTATGATATCCCGATTGCATTTGGCGTATTAACCACTGAAAGCATTGAGCAAGCGATTGAACGCGCTGGCACTAAGATGGGCAACAAAGGCGGCGAAGCTGCTTTAGGCGCACTTGAAATGGTTAATGTGTTAGATAAAATTTAAGTTTAAGGAATTTTTGTGAAACCAGCAGCAAGACGTAAAGCACGTATTTTAGCACTTCAAGCCGTTTATTCTTGGCAATTAAGTGGCAATGCCATTGCCGATATCGAACAACAAATGTTGATCGAAAACGATGTGACTAAAATTGATGTTGAATACTTTAAAGATCTTTCGCGTGGTGTTGCTATAAATCATAAGCAACTAGACGAAGCAGTATCGCCACATTTAACTCGTCCATTTAACGAGTTAGACCAAGTTGAACGCGCTATTTTACGTTTAAGCAGCTATGAGCTGAAATTCCGTGAAGATGTACCTTATAAGGTTGCTATCAACGAAGGTATTGAGCTTGCTAAGATATTTGGCGCTGAAGACAGCCATAAATTTGTTAATGGTGTACTTGATAAAGCGGTAAAGCATTTACGTAAGTAATGCGACCGTAAAAGGAGAGCCGGCATAGGCCGGCTTTTTTGTGTATGAAGGAATTTGAATTAATAAATCGCTACTTTAAAGGTCGTGGCATAACTCGTCGCGATGTTAATTTAGGGATTGGTGACGATTGTGCATTGGTTACTGTTCCTGAAAATTGTCAGTTAGCGATTACCACCGATACACTGGTAGCAGGCGTACATTTTTTTGATGACATCGATCCGCGTGCATTAGGCCATCGTGCTCTTGCCGTAAACTTAAGTGATTTAGCTGCTATGGGGGCTGAGCCTACGTGGGTTTCGGTTGCTTTAACGTTGCCAAATATTGATGTTGAGTGGCTGGAAGAATTCACCGAAGGCATGCATGAAATCGCAGAGTATTTTAATGTGCAAATCATTGGTGGCGATACCACGCAAGGGCCGTTAACAATTACTATTTGTGCTAAAGGTACAGTGCCTGCAGGTAAAGCACTGCGCCGAAGCGGTGCTAAAGTAGGTGACTGGGTTTATGTTACAGGGCCGCTAGGTGATGCCGGGCTTGCGATTGAAGCTCGTAAGCAAGATATTAAGATTGCTCCAGAGCACTTAAGGTACGTTAATCAACGATTTGATTACCCAACTCCGCGTGTTGCTGCGGGGCAAGTATTACGCGGTTTAGCATCATCAGCGATTGATATCTCAGATGGTCTATTGGCAGATCTTGGACATATTTTAGCTCTGTCGCAAGTTAGCGCTTGTATTGATGTGAATAAAATACCAACCTCGGATGCATTGCGTGCTACTTTAGAACGAGATCAACAACTGCCGTTTATCCTCAATTATGGCGATGACTATGAGTTGTTATTTACGGTACCTGATAGCAATAAAAGTATGCTGGAAATGAAATTGCGCCAATATGGTGTAGATGCAGCCTGCATTGGACAAATAAAAAGTGGTGAAGGCGAAGTTGAGCTGATGCTCGATGGCGAAAAATTAGCATATGATGATGCTGGTTTTGAACACTTCACCAAGGAGTCGGTTTGAATAAACCTGCATTATTTAATTTAAAGCGCCCTCATCAATTTTTTGGTTTGGGCTTTGGTTTAGGGTTAGCGCCTAAAGCGCCGGGTACGTTTGGTACCTTTGCTGCGCTACCGTTTATTTTTACTACTATGTATTTCCCGCTGTGGTTACAAATTGTATTTGCGGTGGTTATTAGTATTTTTGGTATATGGGCATGTGGCAAAACCGCTGATGATCTGGGCGTACATGATCATCCCGCGATTGTATGGGATGAAGTTGCCGGATTTTACATTACCATGATCGGAGCTGCATTAAGTTGGCAGTCTTTGTTAGTGGGTTTTTTGTTATTTCGTTTTTTTGATATCGCTAAACCAGGTCCTATTCGCTTTCTTGATAAGCGGGTTCATGGTGGTGTAGGTATTATGGCGGATGATGTTTTAGCTGGTATATTTTCTTTAATTTGTGTTCAGGCATTGTTTAAAATGGGTTATTTGCCCTTTTAACCTTAGTTTTGCAACGAGGTATTGACGTTATGATGCGATTTTTATTGGTTATTATTGTGCTGTTCTGCAGTATGCCAAGTAAGGCGTCAATTACCGACTATGTTGTAAAACAATGGAATATGCAAAATGGCTTACCATCGCAGTCACTTAAAAGTGTCGTGCAAGATAAGCAAGGCTATATGTGGCTGGGAACTCAGTTTGGCCTCAGTCGCTTTGATGGCAATACATTCACTAATTACAATACCTTAAATAGTAATTTTTTACCCAGTAACGGCATTAATAAATTACTTGTCGATAGCGAAGGCTATTTATGGATTGGTACTAAAGATGGTATTGTGGTCATCGATCCCACCACTATGGCAGCGCAAGAGTTTAGTGTAAAAGGCCCTGTACGCGATGTTATCGAAGATGCGAAAGGCAGTATTTGGATAGCAGCGAATGGCCTGTACTTTGTATCTCGCAATCAGATCAATGTCAGCGCAGTGCATGACTTACTAGTCCCTGTGATGAGTGCCAGTTCAGTAAAGCAGATTGTTGGTACTGTCAGTCAGCTGGCATTATCGCCAGAAGGGATCTGGCTGGTGAATGAACGATACTTGCTACGGTTAACTAATTCCTCCTCTGATTTTGCAAAGTTACGCTTAGAACTAACTGCTAAGGTATCGATACCTGAGCGTTTAGCACAAACGATTATTCACGATTTAGCATGGCTGGAAGGAAACTTATATTTAGCGTCAGAGCTCGGTGCTTACTTTTTAGATTTAGATGACGAGTTAAGGCCTTTTCCACTTCCCAATGCGAATAACTCAGCGGTTTATAAATTTATGAGTGACTCAAATGGAGCACTGTGGATTTCGACCTATGGGCGCTTACTGTTTCGAGACAACTCCGGCGATTGGCAATGGGTTGAGCCGAGCCAACTTGACCAAAGTATTTGGTTTGCTGATTTATATCGCGATAATGATAATAATATTTGGCTTGCGAGTTTTAGTGAAGGATTATGGCTTGCGCACGAAGGCAGAATAGAACGTCACTCAGCTATATCACAAATGACCGAAGCGGTTATGGCCATTAGCCAAGCGCCCGATGGGAGATTGTGGGTCGCTAACCGCAGTGGTGTAGGCTACTTTGATTTAGATAAAAACTTTATCAATCAAATCCCAAGTAATCAATACGGACGTGCAGCCGTGCATGATTTACAGTTTGATGGCTCACGGTTATATATCGCCACTGGACGTGGTGTGTATATTTATGAAAACAACACCTTGTTCACTGTCCCTGGACGTGCTTTAAAAGATAACCCGGTGTTTGCGATTAGTCGCTCCAGCAAAGGAGGCTTTTGGCTTGGTACTGGCCGGGGTATGTATCGGCTTAGTTACGGTGGTTTAACCCCATTTGCTTATAACGCATTTTTAGGCAGTAAGTTTATTACTTATGTCGTTGATGAAGCTAATTTTGGTTTAATTGGCACTAGCAAAGGCGCTTACTACTTTACTGATCGTGGTATTGAAAAAATTGGCGATCAAACGAGTCTTGAAAGTGCTTATGTTACAAGCATCTTAAACATTGATGGAGTTGGTATATTAATCGGCTCATTAAATGATGGTTTATTTTATCGAAGCACACAAGGGCATTGGCGTCAGTTAGATGCTACCAATGGCTTACCTTACGGTTCTATTTTTAGTTTACGTTATGATGAAAAGCTCAAGCGCATATGGGTTAGTACCATGAAAGGTGTCTACCGAATGCCGGTTGAGCAGTTTAGTAACGATATTGAAAGCTTAAAAGTAGAGCAGGTTATTTCGTCATACGATCGTCAACTAGACGGTAAGGCCAGCCAGTGTTGTACCGGCCTTGGCCATGATGCTGTGGCGGAGTTAGGCAATTCAATGTGGTATCCGAGCCTACAGGGGGTCGTGGAGATCCCTAAAGATATTGAGCTGTTTGGCGTTAAACCATTACAGCCAAAGGTTGAGAGTTTAAATACTGGGATACGTAAACTTGCAACAGCTGCATTAGGGCGTAATCCTGAATTAGAAATCGATGAGCGTGATATCACCCTTAAATACACTGCGATAGACTATTATGCACCGACCAGTATTGAGTTTCGCTATCGTTTAACTGGTTTAGACAGCGATTGGCGTTATGCTAATACCCGCCGTGAAGCTATTTATACCAATTTACCGCCTGGTGCATTTTTGTTTCAACTTGAGGCTAAACGACAAGGTGAAGGTTGGCAAAAAGCGCAAAGTACGGAATATTCATTTGTAGTACCAAGACGGTTTGATGAAACAATTTATTTTCGGCTGTTGATCACTGGTAGTTTTATTTTATTATTTTATTTAGTGTTTTGGGTATTTAGAAAGCAAGAACGCCGTAAGCAAACCGCGCTTGAAAGTTTAATCACAGAACGCACCGGGGAGCTGCGCCAAGCTAATGATAAGCTTAATCAAGTTAACTCTCAGCTAAAGCTTATGAGTCACTCTGATGAACTTACTGGGCTGAGAAGCCGCCGCTTCTTATTTGATCAACTACCAAAAGATATAGAGCACTTCCAGCGTAACTCACAATCATTACAAGCGCAGGGGAAATCCTTGGTGTTGCTAATCATTAATTTTGATAATTTTAGCCGCATTAATGACGCTTATGGACCGATTGGTGGTGATAGTTGTTTGCAGCAAATGGCTGCATTGCTTAACTCTCGTACGCAAGGATCCGATTATGTTGCCCGTTGGAGTGGTGATGAATTCTTGTTACTGCTACGTGACTTTAAACGCACTGCAATCGACAGTTATGTTGCACAGCTGTGTAAAGTAATTGCTGATCACACATTTAAGTTGCCCAGTGGTGACAGTATAAACTTGACTGCATCGATTGGCTTTTCATTTTACCCATTACCATTATTAGGTGGTCAGGTTATTGGTTGGGAAACCTCTGTCAACTTAGCGGATATCGCGCTACATCAAGTTAAAAAGCGCGGTGGCGATGGTATTGCAAACATCACCTTTGATGAACAGTTAGATGCCTTTGAATTTGAGCAAACCAATAATGTTGAGCAACAACTGAGCGTATTACAAGCCAATGGTTTAGCAGATATCAAAGTGTGGATGCGCTAATTGGCTAATTATGCGTTTGCTTATTCTAAGACTGCTGTTAGTTAAAGATAAGAAATGCCTTAACTCGAAAAGTTAAGGCATTGGGAGGCCAACTAAAGGCAGTTAATTTAACTGTCCTTGATGGTTAGCGATTTAGCCAGCTTGGTAAAATAGCAACAGACTCAGGAGCTGTGAATGAGTAGCTTACGCTGGCTGCAATATCACCGCTGGGGCTATTGAGAATATTATCAAACCGCATGACTAAGCCATTTGATTTTTCGGCTACGTATAAATGATTGCCGGTAAACATAATATCGACAGGATTACCGAGCATGGTTGCAGGTCCGGCGATATTGACACTGACATTGTTCAAACCTGATCCGGTTCCTGCATTATTTAATACAAACAATTTACCATCAGTGGCGTCAGCGGCACTGCCTACATCTGAGACAATTAATGAGTCACTTAGTGGATCGTAATCAATGCCATGTATATTGGTAGGGGCTGGGAATGCGACTCCTGCTGTTGCGGGTGTAATTAAGCGATCTTCCCCGGTTACAGTGCTCATACCCGCCATTAGCTTGCTTTTAACTTCATCAAAAACAGCAATAGTCCCATTGGTTAATGCCACAAATGCTCTATCAGTAGTGACATCATAGTCAACATCCCATGGACGTGCACCACCGCTTGCTGTGAGCGTCAAAAGGGGCGTTACATCACCCGTAGTACATGTTGAGAATATTAATATTCCCGGTGTTGTGGCATTGTTTTCAGCGACAAAAATCATCCCACTGTCTGATGCTACATCAATACCTTTTGGCGAGATTAGGCCGGTATTACTGCCGCTGATGATAGAATCTTGGCTTAGTGTAAATACCTCGCCATCACGGTGCATCGCGACTTTATTGGAAATAACAATTCCACCTACAGAGGTTGTGCTGTTATCAAAGCTCGCATAGCTGTTACCGGCTTTATCAAAGGCAACACTTTCGATTGTTTGACTTGCATTATAACTGCCAATTTCACTTGTTAACTGTGCATTTAGACGTGAAATTTGTCCTGTTGTAGGGCCTGCCGCGCTTGGATTACTACTTACAGCAATACCCATCAATGGCATATTAGTCATATAACTGTCAGATACATCAGGCATATCATTATGCATCACTGTTGCGGTTATTGACTCTGGCTTAATCGTTGCGGTGACGCTATCTGGACTAATGTCACCACTGACACCATTAAAGATATTGCTAAATACCAGAATTGCATCATTAGATTTTTCTGCAACGCGTAAGTCGCTACCAGTCAGGCTGATATCCACAGGGTTACCAAGCATAGTAGCAGGGCCAGCGATACTGCGAGCAACCGTGGTATTGCCAGTAGCAAGGGATGCGTTGTTGATCACAAATAATGCGCCGTCGGTTGCATCACTGGCACTGCCGACGTCAGAAAGTACTAATTTATTTGTATCAGCATCATAAACGATACCATGAATATTAACGGAAACTTTGTTACCGCTTGCATCACTGGGTGTGATTGTACGAGTTGCCATAGCGGTAAAGCCACCATCTACATAATTATCGTATACTGCAACATCACCATTAGTGAGTGCCACATATAAGCGATCGTTTATATCATCGTATGTTACATCCCACGGTTTTGCGTCTGTAACTGTACTAGCTAAAGGCGCTGCATTTCCTGCGGCGGTAGCACCAAAGACAGTGATCTGCATGGCATTAAAGTCAGCGGCAAAAATGAGTCCGCGCTTATTTGATATATGAATACCTTTGGGATTGACTAACGTAGTGTTGCTGCCGGTAATGGTACGATCACGATTACTGTCAAACATACCCCCATCGGCACGGCTTAATACTTGGCAAACGGTGCTAAGAGCGCCATTACCAGAATCGCTGGCTTGAATTAAATTACCTAAGCTATCAAATGCAACACCTTCATTTGCCCCACTATTAAATGTTTTTAACTTTGCAGCATTTTGATTAATCAAATCAACGGTGCCTGCATTATCAGCACCATTATTAGCCAAAATAAAAGTTGCTGCTGCAAATCCTGGAGTACCATCTGATCCATTCGTGCCATCGCTACCATTTGTCCCATCAGCGCCATTACTACCATCGACGCCGTCCATGCCCATTTCACCTTGCGGGCCTACAGCGCCATCTTTTCCATCATCGCCACTACAGCCGGTTAAGCCAATCAAAATTGCTAGAGTAAGCGCAGACAAACAAAGTTTACTGGTCATTAATTGTGCGTGAATAGATTTGGTGCTTTCGCCTGATTTTAACGTTTTCATAACTTGTACCTTCTTAAATATTCCATCAAATGTGAACATACAAAGAGCTTGGCTTAAAACAGCTTATACCAATCGTGTTAAGTTGTTAGTCATTTATAGCGACGGATAAATAGAGTGATAACAAGGCATAAATTTTTATATGTAGTTGTTCTACATGAAAAATTCATAACGCCGTTAGCGCTTTATTTAGCACGCTAGAAAGGCTAAATATTTAAGTCGATTGATATTATATAAAAGCGTGAACACTTTGCTCACGAGCTAACCTCAGTGAATAAACGTGGCAGGGAAATAATTGGATGCAAGAAAGTTGAAAAAAAGTGAGATTTTTTTAAATGTTTGAAAATAAATAACAAAGGAGCCTACGCTCCTTTGTTATTTTATTAACTTAAACGTTGGTTACTTAGTAATAAAGTTTTTTATGCTATCGAGTATACCTTGTGAGCCTAAGCCCATTTCATCATGCATTTGTTCTTGTGTTCCATGCTTGATGAACTCATCAGGAATACCTAAATTAAGGATGCTTACTGTTGCTTTGATAGCTGCTAAATATTCATTAACAGCAGAGCCTGCACCACCAACAATCGCGTTATCTTCAAGGGTTACAATGACGTCATGATCGGCTAATAAAGTGTCGATTAGTGCGCTATCAAGAGGTTTAACAAAACGCATATCAACGAGGCTGGCATTTAATTCATTGACTGCCTGTTGAGCGTTTTCAAGTAAAGTACCAAAGGATAAGACTGCGATTTTAGCACCTTGTTTAATCACACGACCTTTACCAATTTCAAGCTCAGTCATTTGCTCGCAGATTTCAGTTGTGCCAGCACTACCACGAGGATAACGAACTGCAACAGGGCTGTTACAACGATAACCAGTGTACAGCATTTGCCGACATTCATTAGTATCACTCGGTGCCATGATAATCATATTGGGGATACAACGGATAAAGCTTAAATCGTATGCGCCTTGATGAGTTTCGCCATCAGCACCAACAATACCAGCACGGTCAATTGCAAATAACACGGGTAAGTTTTGCAGAGCAACATCGTGAATAAGCTGATCGTAGGCACGTTGTAAAAAGCTTGAATAAATAGCGACAACTGGTTTTAAGCCTTCGCAGGCAAAACCTGCGGCTAAAGTAACCGCGTGTTGCTCGGCAATGGCAACATCAAAATATTGCTCAGGGTATTCTTTTGAAAAACGCACCATGCCTGAGCCTTCACGCATAGCCGGGGTGATTGCCATAAGCTTTTCATCTTGACTTGCCATGTCACACAACCAATCGCCAAATACTTTAGAAAAAGTCGCAGCGCCTGGTTTTGATTTTGGTAGGCTGGAAATCGCAGGGTCGAACTTAGGTACGCCGTGATAGCCTATTGGATCTGCTTCTGCTGGTTTATAGCCTTTACCTTTCTGGGTTTTGATATGCAGTAACTGCGGCCCTTTTAGGTTACGCATATTGCGCAGTGTATCAACCAACATGTTTACATCATGACCATCAATTGGGCCAATGTAATTTAAGCCTAACTCTTCAAAAAAGGTGCCTGGGATAACCATGCCTTTTAAGTGCTCTTCCATGCGGCTGGCTAATTCTTTTACTGGTGGCACGCCAGATAGCAGCTTTTTACTACCTTCACGAATGTTAGTGTAAAAACTGCCTGATAAGATACGAGCGAAATGATTAGTTAGTGCACCGACATTTTCAGAAATCGACATTTCGTTATCGTTTAATATGATCAGCATGTCAGATTTAACATCACCTAAGTGATTCATTGCTTCAAACGCCATGCCCGCGGTAATCGCACCATCACCAATAACCGCTACTGTTTTTCGTCCTTTGCCTTCTTTTTGCGCCGCAATTGACATGCCTAAAGCAGCAGAAATCGAGGTGCTTGAATGGCCAACACTAAAAGTGTCGTAGTGGCTTTCTTCACGAAATGGAAACGGATGTAAACCGTCTTTTTGGCGGATCGTGTGCATTTGATCACGGCGCCCTGTGAGAATTTTATGTGGGTATGCTTGATGGCCTACATCCCATACTAAGCGATCTTCAGGGGTGTTATATACATAATGAAGCGCTACAGTAAGCTCAACTGTGCCTAAACCTGATGCTAAGTGACCACTACTTTGCGAGACTGAGTTTAGTAAGTAATCACGTAACTCATTACTAAAAGCAGGTAATTTGTCTTGCGCTAAATCACGCAACTGGGCTGGTTCGTCAACCAAACCTAATAATGGATACTTGCTACTATCAAGTGTCATGATTTTTAATACATCCTTCGCTAACCAGAGGTCATTATAGCGTAATATTACTCTGATTCTTTAGTTATTTTGTACATCATTACTTGCTCAAGCTAGAGCCTAGAATTAATAATCGCGTTCAACAATATATTTTGCCAAGTTTTCTAGCTCAGAAGTGTCAGCATCTATTGCTGCTAACGCATCGAGTGCGCATTTTAGTAATGATTGTGCTTTTTGTTTTGCACCTGTAAGCCCAAGTAGAGCAGGGTAGGTCGCTTTATTTGCTGCAACATCGGAGCCTTGTGGTTTACCTAAGACTTGGGTATCACCTTCGATATCAAGAATATCGTCTTGCACCTGAAAAGCCAGCCCAATTGCATCACCAAACTGTTTTAATTGTAATAATGTTTGTTGATTTGTATCAGCTGCGCATAATGCACCTAAAGTAATTGCACAATTTAACAAAGCACCTGTTTTTAATTTATGGATACGTTCGAGCTCAGCTAAATTGACTAATTTGTCAGTCGCTGCAATATCCAGTGCTTGACCACTGACCATACCTTCAATACCCGATGCTTTGGCAAGTGCTGCAATCATTTTTAACTGTTGCTGTGCAGGAACGTTAAATGAATGGTTAGCAATTAAATCAAACGCTAATGTTTGCAGCGCATCACCGGCTAAAATAGCATGAGCTTCGCCATAGACAATATGGCAAGTCGGTCTACCACGTCGCAGGTCGTCGTCATCCATCGCGGGTAAATCATCATGAACTAACGAATAACTATGAATACATTCAATAGCAGCAGCCAACACGTCTAAATCTTGTTTATTTGCGCCAAGCATTTTTCCCGTGGCATACACTAAAAATGGTCGTAATCGTTTACCGCCATTTAAAACGCTGTAGTGGGTGGCTTGTTTGATGCTTTGCTCGGTATCGAGCGGTTGCTCAAAATACCGATTGAGAGTGGCTTCAACATCTTGTTGAGCACATTTTATTTGCTCTGTTATTAACACCCGTTATTCCAAATCATTATCAAAGTTAGTAAGTGGTGACTGACTATCACTACCCATTAAAATCGCTACTTTTTGTTCAGCTTGTTGTAACTTACTTGAAGATGCGCCGGCTAAAGCAATACCGCGTTCAAACTGTTTTAATGATTGCTCAAGGGAAAGCTCTCCTTGCTCCATTTCTGTGACGATTAAGGATAATTCATCAAGCGCTTGCTCGAAGCTTAGGTTCTCTGGTTTTTTCGTCGCCATACTGATTTAACTTAGATGATAGAAATGTGAGGCCAATTTTAGGGGGAATGCTAAACTAGGTCAAAGGGTGATGCATTTTTTTTGAATAATTAATTGTTTTCTTGCCACTTTTAATTATTTATACCTTTACTTAAGCCTTGCAGGTTATCAATGGTAGCTTAAAATGCTAAACAGGGTTGAAAACTTTCATTTCATTTTTTTCATTAAATGGTTTAAGTAATTCAATAGATTGCCGATAAGCTGTTAATAATAAAAATTTGTTGCTGGTAGCAACAAAGCATCGATTCCTCTGGAGGGGTAAGTGGATTTAGCAACCATTATAGGTATTCTCGGAGCTATTGGTCTTATTGCTATGTCAATGGTACTAAGTAGTGGCGGCGAAGTGGCTATGTTTTATAACACGCCATCGGTGGTTATTGTTTTCGGTGGTTCGATTTTTATAGTGTTATCAAACTATACGATGAGTCAATTCCTCGGTATCGGTAAAGTCGCGGCTAAAGCCTTCATGTTCAAAATAGAGTCACCTGAAGAGCTTATCGAAAAAGCAGTTGAACTTGCAGACTCGGCCCGTAAAGGCGGATTTTTAGCACTAGAGGAAGCAGAAATACCCAATGCGTTTATGCGTAAAGGGGTTGATATGCTTGTTGACGGTCATGACGCTGATGTTGTTCGTGCCACCTTGCAAAAAGATATTTCTCTTACTTCTACTCGTCATGAATCGGGGGCCGGTTTGTTTAAAGCGCTTGCCGATATTGCGCCTGCGATGGGGATGATCGGTACTTTGATTGGTCTAGTTGCGATGTTGTCGAATATGGATGACCCTAAAGCGATTGGTCCTGCGATGGCGGTAGCGCTTTTAACAACATTATATGGTGCGTTTTTAGCAAACGTGGTGGCAATTCCTATCCAAGTAAAATTGGAATTGCGTAAAGACGAAGAAGCAATGAATCAGCGGCTAATTTTAGATGCGGTATTAGGTATACAAGATGGCCAAAATCCAAAAGTCATCGAAGGTATTTTGAAAAACTACCTAGCTGAATCAAAACGAAAAGTGGATACTGAGGAGTAAGCATGTCAGATCAAGAGTGCAAGTGTCCACCACCCGGGTTACCAGCATGGATGGGTACCTTCGCGGATTTGATGTCACTATTGATGTGCTTCTTTGTACTTTTACTCGCGTTTTCAGAAATGGATGTACTTAAATTTAAACAAATCGCAGGCTCAATGAAGTTTGCCTTTGGTGTACAAAATAAAATAGAAGTAAAAGATATTCCCAAAGGAACATCCGTTATCGCGATGGAGTTCACCCCAGGTAAACCTGAACCTACCCCAATCGAAACCATTCAACAGCAAACTGTCGAAATGACCCAGCAAATGCTTGAGTTTCAGGCTGGTGATGAAAGCTCCGCTGGCGGTCGTCAAGAGCAACGCGGTAATAAGCGTGGCGGTGAGTCACAAAGTACAGCGCAACAACAAGCATCAGAACAATCTATTTCTGCAGCTGATCAAGAGCAGGTTAATGAGTTAGTTAAAAAGATAGCCCAGCAATTGGAACAACAAATCATGGATGGTGCTGTTGAGTTGGAATCATTAGGTCAGCAAATTATTATTCGTATTCGTGAAAATGGTTCATTTCCATCTGGGAGTGCATTTTTACAACCTAAGTTTAAACCAATCATTCGTGATATAGCTGCGTTACTAAAAGATGTGCCAGGTGAAATTACGGTGTCTGGTCATACTGATGATTTTCAAGTTTCGAATGAGCTGTATACCAATAACTGGGACTTATCATCGAAGCGTGCAGTTGCGGTTGCAACTGAAATGCAAAAAGCGCAAGGCTTTGATAAAACCAGAATGGTTGTTGTCGGTCATGCCGAAACTCGACCACTTGTTCCAAATGATTCTGATGCGGATAGACGACGTAATCGCCGCGTGGAAATTTCAATAATGCAAGGCAAGGCTAAGGAGTCAGATCCGATAGATGTGCGTTAAGATGCTTGGCAAAGTACCTAATTTAGCTTAAAGTAGTTTTTTAACAAGTGTAACGGAGTGTCTGATGAAAAACGTTGATAAATATAGCTATATGCCGGGTAATGGCAGTGGTGACGATGATAAAAAGCCAGACTAATCATGCCTGATTGGTTTTTAGGTGCTATATCATTACTTAATAAAAGCTGGGTGTTTTTTTTAAGCCCAGCTTTTTTGGTTTTTTATCTTCGCAAAGACTGGCTCGCTTTGCGTTTTACTTTAGTGACTGGGTTATTTTTCTTATATGGAACCTTGATACATAATAGCCTTAGAGAGTTAGATGACCCTTATATTTGGCGTTATGTAGTTTGGGCTTTTAATGATATTGCTTGGATGGCTTTGATTGCTTACTGGGCTATTAAAGATAAAGTGTATCTTTGGCAAAGTGTGATCGGTCAATTGGTTGTAATTAGTGCGCCTATCTTACAATTATTTAGATTAGTGGATCGCCACCTTTGGGATTTATCGTATAGCACTATGCTATATAAAACGTTATTACCGTTAATCAATATTGGCACTGTCGTTGTGTGCTACCTTCCTCTGTTGTATTTATTTATGCGAAAAAATCGCAGTTTAAAGAGCTAATCATTAACTATTTGTAGATTAAATTACGTGTGCTAAACTACTGTTTAAATAACCAGTTGTTGATAGTACCCTATGAAACTTTATATAGCCGAGAAGCCATCTTTAGGTCGTGCCATTGCCGATGCGCTACCAAAGCCTCATAAAAAACATGATGGCTATATTGAAGTGGCTAATGGCGATTGTGTTTCTTGGTGTATAGGTCACTTGCTCGAGCAAGCAGAGCCTGATGATTATAATGAGCAATATAAAAAATGGCGCTTTGATGACTTACCGATTATCCCACAGCAATGGCAGTTAAAAGCAAAATCTAAAACTCGTAAGCAACTTACGGTACTTAAAAAGTTAATCAAACAAGCTGATCAACTTGTTCATGCTGGTGATCCAGACAGAGAAGGGCAATTACTTGTTGATGAGGTGATTGAGCAAGTTAAACTTAGCCAAGCCAAAAAACAGCAAATTCAACGTTTATTGATCAGTGATTTGAATGTTAGCGCGGTTAAAAAGTCGCTGCAAAACGTTCGCTCTAACCGTGAATTTATTCCACTTAGTGTATCTGCTTTGGCGCGTTCGCGAGCTGATTGGCTGTTTGGTATGAATTTAACGCGCGCCTATACGCTTGCAGGTCAAAAAGCAGGGTTTGGTAATGTATTATCAGTAGGGCGTGTACAAACACCGATATTAGGATTGGTTGTCCAGCGTGATAACGAGATTGCTAATTTTGTGCCAAAACCTTTTTATGAAGTATTAGCTCATTTAAGTACCGAAAATAAAGAGCCGTTTACAGCAAAGTGGCAACCAAGCAAAGCGTGTGAACCTTATCAAGATGAAGAGGGGCGAGTGCTCCATCGAGGCCTTGCTGAGAATGTTGCGTCGCGAATTTCTAATCAATCAGGTGAAGTTACTGCGCTTGAACAAAAGCAGAAAAAGCAACAAGCACCTTTGCCGTATAATTTGTCAGCGTTACAAATTGATGCTGCGAAAGCTTTTTCAATGCCTGCACAAAAGGTATTGGATATTTGTCAAAATTTATATGAGCGTCACAAGCTAATTACCTATCCACGTTCAGACAATCGTTACTTGCCCAAAGATCATCACCAAGAAGCAGCCAGTATAATAAAGGCAATTGCCATCAATGGCGGGCAAAATGACACTCATTGCCAAGGCGCAGATGTGAGTAAACGCAGTAAGTGTTTTAACGATGCTAAGGTGGCTGCGCATCACGCCATTATTCCTACCGCTAAGCAGCAAAAGTCAGCAAGTTTGAGCGTTGAAGAAGGTAAAGTGTATGGTCTTATTAGCCGTCATTATCTGATCCAGTTTTATCCAGACTACATTTACAATGAAACAAAGGCTGAAATAACAATTAATGGTGGTATCTTTAAAGCCAACGCAAAACAAGATGTAAGTTTAGGCTTTAAAGCGTTAATGGGAAAAACCGCATTAAAAGATGAGCAGATATTGCCGCCATTAATTAAAGGGCAACAGTTGCAGTGTGAACGCGGCGAAGTAATTGATAAAATGACCAGCCCGCCAGCTCATTTCAATGATGCAACGCTGCTAAGTGCAATGACAGGTATTAGTCGGTACGTTAAAGATCCAGAAATCAAAAAAATACTCAAAGAAACAGACGGCTTAGGAACCGAAGCAACCAGAGCGGGTATTTTAGAGTTATTATTTAGAAGACAATTTTTAAGACGTCAAGGTAAACTCATTTTAGCAACCGATACAGGTAAAGCATTGATCAGTGCGTTACCGCATGGTTTAGCCAGCCCAGACCTAACCGCAAAATGGGAAGCATCGTTGGGCGACATAGCAGAACAACAAATGAGTTATCAACAATTTTTAAATCCTTTATTAGTGGATTTAGCGGCTTTTGTGGAACTTGCCAAAAATTGTGATAGCAACGTATTTGCACAATTACCAAAAACGCCGCAAAAGCGGCGTTTTACAAGAAAAACTAAACCAAAAACAAAATCGGCTTAGTCATCCATTGCTAAGATTATTGATTAAACAAAGCCACCGCAGCGTTACTCATCGCAGTGATACCTGTGGGGATTGCAACTTTATAGTCAGGTGCAAATTTACTTGAATGTAGTGAAGGTAAAGTTGCCCCTGATGTTTGTGCCGCTTGATATTGAGCTTGCTCTACACCACCTAACCAAAATAAGGTGATAGGGATGTTTTTATCTGTGCGGCCATATAAACCAAAATCTTCCCCTGCCATAACCGCTTCGGTTTCAAGCACATTACTTTGTCCAATCGCCGAGCTAATCGCACTACGTACAATATTAGTTTGTGCAGGGTCGTTATATGTAGATGGGATTGACTCATCTTCATGTACATAAACCACTGGTATTAAGCTTTCATCCAATCCTGCACTTAATGCAATGCCTTTAGTTATACGTTTTATAGCTGCAATTTGTTGCTCGCGAATTTTAGGATTATAACTTCTAAGTGTCAGCTGTAGCTTTACTTCATTCGAAATTACATTATGTTTAGCTCCACCGTGAATTGAACCCACTGTGATTACTGAGGGTTCAAGAGGTGATAATTCGCGACTGGTAATTGTTTGCAGTGCCAACACGATCCGTGATGCGATAACAACAGGATCAATAGTCATATGCGGGTAAGCACCATGACCACCTTTACCTTTAACCGTAATATCTACTGAATCCACACTGGCCATGGTGTACTCATTTTTCATACTGACTTGTCCTGCAGGAACACTCGCACTAACATGCAAAGCGATAACGTGATCAGGAGTCGGATATTTACTAAATAAACCTTCTTTGAGCATCGCTTTTGCACCGCCTCCCACCTCTTCTGCAGGTTGTGCCACCATCATTAAGGTTCCTTGCCATGCATCTTTATGTAGCATTAATTGTTGCGCAGTACCAATAAATGAACTCATATGAATATCATGACCACATCCGTGCATCACACCAACGTTTGCTCCTTCATCATTCATAACAGTGACTGTTGAAGCATATGATTTACCAGTTTGTTCTATGATTGGTAAGCCGTCTGTATCAGTACGGATCATTATTGTCGGGCCATCACCATTTTTATATAAGGCTACTACACCAAAGCCACCCACATTGTCGGTCACCTCATAGCCAAGCGCACGTAATTTGGTGGCAAGCTTTTCTCCCGTTTCTTGCTCATGGTATGAAAGTTCTGGGGACTGGTGTAAATCTAAGTAAAACTTTTCAATGGCAGGCATCGTTTTATCTAACTTCAGCTCCAAGGTTGTTGAGCTTGCTAATGGACTAAGCAGTATAAGTGCAGCGTATAGACTATGAAATTTCATAAAAGACCTTTTTGATTTATCGCTTGTGATTCTGGGCTTGTAATTATTATGTTTGCCTCCATATAAAACCCTAAATAGTCTGATATGGCAATCAATAGCAATGAATAATATGGTAAATGTTAATCCGCAAAATCTTCAACAAGTGCTGGGTGAAACATCACAACAAAAACTAGTCCTGTTAAGTTTCTTTTCAGCACAAAGTCCAGAGTGTCAATCTCAAGCAGCTATTTTACAGACAATAGCCAAAGATTATGGTGACTATATATTAGTTGCCACATTAGATTGTGATTTAGAGCAAGCACTCGCAGCACAACTAGCACAGCAAGTTGGACTACAAACATTACCAACCTTAGTGCTATTAAAAGATTCAGCACCTGTTGATGTATTAGCCGGTGCACAAGCTGAAACTCAAATCAGAGAAGCGTTAAGTAAACATTTACCGCAGCCTCATGAAATGTTGTTAGAACAAGCCAAGCAAGCACTGATCGCTCAGGATTTAAATCAAGCGTTTAATTTTGCCAAGCAGGCTTACGAATTAGACAATACAAATGCGCGTATAAAATTAGTATTGGCAGATATATGCATTCAAATTCATAAACTGGATGACGCGCAAGCTTTGTTAGCTTCAGTAAATGAAAATGAGCAAGATGCATACTTTACAAATATTCAAGCAAAGTGCGCACAAGCACTTCAAGCACAAGAATCGCCAGAGCTAAAAGCATTACAAGCGAAAGTTGAAAAGTATCCTAACGATCTTGAATTAAAAGTTGAACTAAGTGCAGCATACGACCAAGCAGGCAAAAAAGAGCAAGCGTTAGAGTTACTATTTACAGTGTTGAAAAAAGATTTGAATTTTGCCGATGCCAAGGTAAGTTATTTAGCTATTATTGCCTCTTTATCGGATGGTGATAGTTTAGCGGCTAAATATAGAAGAAAGCTTTACAGTATCCTCTATTAACAAGTTTTTATTTTGTTTTATGGAAAGCGCCGAAGTTAATGGCGCTTTTTTTATGCCAAAAACTTGCGAAATATCGATAATAGATAATACTGAAGATCCTTTCAGGGAAAAGTCGTTGTTATTTTGTACAGTTGACTAGGGGTTTTAGTGTGTTTAGCGCGTAAATTGAACGAACAGCACTTTATTTCAAGTTTTCTTTAAAAAACGCTTGCGTAAAATTCGCCGCGCCCTATAATGCGACCCCACTGAGACGGCAGACAGCAACGCTTAGCGAG